>NZ_JBSVWF010000009.1:0-149220 GCF_054071635.1 Pseudomonas sp. SDO52101_S400
AAACTGCAGGGCGCGGTGGCTTTTAACCTTGACTTGAGACCGGCTAATGGGTGTCACCTTTTTTATTTATCATCATAGTCAACATGATAGGTTTTTTGAGCCTTTGAACAACAACAGCATACGCTTTCTCAATACCTTAATGTCTTGTTCGTCACCACATGTATCCACCATGAACACGTGATCACTGCCGGCTTCAAACACTGCCGTAAAACAGTATGAATTTGAATAATATACGCCTTCCCAACCGGACCAATTCTCCCCAGAAACTCGATTGGCCTTTGATAGAGGGTGCATCCCTGTGCCAATTTTTAAACCGTCCGCCTCTTGCACAAAACCACTAGCTACAGCATCTGCAAAGCTCATAGCCGTGCAACTCATTTGAATATTTTTTGCTCTACCATCTTTATACTTGTACTTAATAAACAAAACATCATCAGTTTTAAAAAATGAAACGCCAGAAGCTTTTTTCACTTCCATCACACAACCTTTGCTTTGCACAACTAGATTCTCACTAGCATGTACAAAAGAAAACGAGCTCAAAAAATACAAAAAAAACCACTTATTCATTTCTTCTGCCTTTATACAAATGATGGCAATGGCAATAGCTCTTCTCCAGCACTTAAGCTCTCATAGAGTAGGTTCATAACAACAGCCTGAACATTACTGAAAAAAGAAATAAGTGGGACCAAATAAGCGGGACAGATCTATTTAAACGCCGTACCAAGACCAAAGTCAAAGAGCGCTACAAATAAATTTGTCCCTTTTAATTGGCAGCGTGAAATTTTACAGTTTTTTAACAAACATATCTAATAAATAGATCCACCCCTTTTTCACTTGCTTTTCACTTTTGATAAAACTTGTTATGCAGTTAAACTACTCTACAAAATCAATAGTTTCGACCATGTTAATTACTTCCTGCAGGGCTGAGTTCTTTAAGTCATCTAGATAGGCTACATCGCCACTACCGCAAATTGCAGCTGAGTCGTGAGGAATACAGAAAGCAAAACCACGAGTTCTGCTTCGCTCTTCACCATTCGTGACATCTTGGGATATTCCAGGAGCTGTCCAATTTTTCCCGTTCAATACATAAAAGGTATTGTGCATTGCAGTATTAGCTTCTACGTCGGAGTCAAGGCTCATAACCCATCCTTTATCAGTGACTTTCCCTCCCGACAGAGCGGCTATCGTTTCTGAGTCAATAGGGTCAATGCACAAAAACTTCAAATTCACTGCTAGTGGGCGTTTAGCTTTTGGCTTGATTACTTTAGAAAATAAAAAAACACCTGGGGTTTCCCCCCGATCAACCTCAAAACTTCCATTGTATAAGTTATTCATAGTGAACTTGCATTTACCTAGGTCAACAAGAATCATCGAAGGCGATACGCCGTCACCTCCGGCGAGCGCAGTCGTTGCGAACAAAAGAAACGCCATCATCCAAAATTTTTTCATTATTCTTTTCTCGCCTTAAATGGGTCTGGCAACTCGCGCTCAATGCCACTAGCATCTGGAAAAATCATTTGCTCCGTCAAGATGACTAGCGCATTTGTATAAGCTTGATTCCTAGCAAAAATCCCATTCACACTTCCGATTCTTTTTAAATCATGAACTGGACTACCAAAATTTACAGTTGCAGCAACTTGGCCAAAAACATCACAACTATAATAGATGTACTGCGACGCACCAACTTTCTCAACTATACGTTTCATTTCGGGATGCTTATCGGCCAATTTTGCTGCTTGTGTCCAAGCCCAATAGGCACCAGCGCTTTGGGTTGCATCTATAACTTTTACTTCCACATCGTCACGCCATCGTATAATTTCAGCCGTCAAGCCTTTCGAAATTAATTCACTGTCAGCGAGAGCAGTGTTCTTACCAGTACTTTCCGCTTGCTTATGGGCAGCATTAAGCGATTTTTCAAGCAATGCAGATACTGCGCGCCCACGAAACTTCCAATATTTCATGTAGTTCGCTGGCCATGTTAGCTGAAGCAAACCACGTCCATCCCAAGGGAAATATCTGGTATTTTTGTTATTTTCATGCAGGCTTCTCAACCATAATGTTTCTTGAGTGGAGTTTCCGAAAAAAGCAGACATTCGTAAAGTATTAGTAGCGATTAAGTATTTTTGCAGTGCTTTGTTCAGAGGAACTTGCAATCTAACGATATTCTGACGAGACACGCCATCGACGGCGACGTCCTCGGACACTAGCACCCCATCCTTTTTTCGCAATGCGCTAGTCGGCACTAATTGTACTATTTCTTTTTGGCTCAACCACCCACACTTCCTGAAGGCCTGAATAAACTCTTTCGGAGGAAAATGCCAGTGCTTAGACTTTATATCTTTCAAAACAGCATCTTCCCAAAACGCCATCGCTTGTTGGTGATTCTTTAGCTGCTCATAGTCATTTTCTGGCATTGCAGGCCCCAATTCTGACTCCTTCAATAGCCAACCATATCGAGTATCAAAGCTCTCACGACCCCACTCGCTTGGAAATTTAAAAATACATTTCCCTAATAGCTTTCGAGACTCTTCCTTTTCAATTATTTCCTGATTGTGCTTTTTAATCCTAAAACTTTTACTATAAACATGCTCTTCCTCTGGCTTTACTGGTGCATGCTTGAAATCTGGCGACTTGGATATTTCTACAATACTACGAGATGGATGAAATAGCGGATCTTCATCCAGCTTCAACAACGTCCTTAGATATGGTGACTGACAGTGGCTGTCTTCATCTGTATCGTCATCAATTAGTTTCCAACCTAGCCAATGAGGAAAATCTGCATCACTGAAACAGGTAACAGTGCTGGCGTTTAAGTTGAACCAAGCAACCCCTGTTGGTAGTGCTACCTGCCTCCAATGTGCAGCATTGGCAGGAGCAAGGGAGTCTGGACCTAGTATCCGACCGAATCGCAGCATTTCATAACCTGCGCTCGGGCAAGCAGGGTAACGAGAGCCAGCAATTTCAAACAGGTCGTATTCGAAGCCGTCGCTCTCTTTATGTTCACCAATACACTTACCATCAAGGGTGTAAGTGCTCAATACGCATTGCCCTTTTTCGTAATGCATCCGTACAAATAAGTCTTCTGGTGGTCGGGCTAGACAATCACCTGCGCTATTTTGATCAGTCCATTTAGCTGCGGGCTGTGAATAGCCTATTACTTCTGGAGGTAAGTAAAAATGCATATCGCCCCAGCAGCTATCCGTACGGCCAGCTTTCGTTTGATACGTTAGCTCACGTTCAGTACGACCAAAAAAATGTGGTATCTGAGTATCATCCGCGATGATCTCAAAATGAATTTTATCTGGTACGCCATAAATTTTTCCTGACTCACCAACAATATCTTTCCGATAAACCCGCATATCTACTTTTGGATTTACCAGCGATATTTTCGAAAGATGCATATAAATTGAATAGAAAACGACCTTAGAACTTTCGCCTTCCCCAATTTCTGTTTCATGTCGCAGGACAATACAACCGTTATCCGTCCATCCACCATAATTTAAAGGCGCATTCTCGGCGGTATCTACCGGAGTTGGTACACGGAAATAAGCTAGCTTTCCATCAGCAATAGCGCGGACTGGAAGTACTTTTCCCGACACGGAAGGTGCTCTTAGGTGAGTACCGCCATGCCAGTTCAAATCAAAGCTGATCGGAAAAAAGCCATCACCCGGCTCACCGCAAAGCATCGCTCGATTCAAATACGCTTCGTCGCTTTCTCCAGCGGTTGGGGCAGGAAGAAATGGAGGGCTAATCAACATAGGTGTGGTCCATATTTAATAAATTCTTCAAATCCATTGAGCGCTGGAGTCACAGCGATAACAGGTACTTGGTTTTTGGTTTCGGCTCTTCTGGCGCATTTGCAATCGCCTGATCCATCAAACTCCCCGCCTTATCCTTATCCGCCGCCCCCGGCAGCACCGGCGGTTTGATCCCGATCCCGGTGCCACTCCCCGCCGAACCGCCAGCATTAATCTTCACCACCGGCCCAACGACCGTCACACCACCGCCATCCAGCTTGATAAAACTGCCGCCGCCGAGAATCGTCAGCTCAGTCCCCGCCTCAATGACAATTTTGTCCCCAGCCTTGATGTGAATCTCTTTCCCTGCACTGGTCAGTTGCGCAGTCCCGAGCTTCACATGCTGGCTCTCGCCAATGGTCAGGTGGTCGTCCATCCGCGCTTCGATCTTGCGGTCGCTGATGGTGGTGCGGTGTTCTTCAGCCTTCAGCTCGGTGTAGGTGTTTTTCACCACCGTGTCGTGGCGTTCATTGCCGACGCGAATCTTCTGGTCGTGTTCGACGTTTTCATCCCAGTCGCGCTGGGCGTGGATGAAGATTTGTTCGGCGCCTTTTTTGTCTTCGATGCGCAGTTCGTTGTAGCCACCGCCGCCCGGGGAGCTGAGGGTTTTGAAGACGGTCCGGGTTTTGTTCGCCGGGAGGGCGTAGGGCACCGGGTTTTCCTTGTGGTACAGGCAGCCAGTGACGAGGGGCTGGTCGGGGTCGCCTTCGAGGAAGGTGACGAGGACTTCCATGCCGATGCGCGGGATGGAGATGGCGCCGTAGCGGTCGCCGGCCCAGGAGCTGGAGACGCGCAGCCAACAGCTGGTCTTGTCGTCGGCCTGGCCTTCGCGGTCCCAGTGGAATTGCACCTTGATGCGGCCGTATTGGTCGCAGTGGATTTCTTCGCCTTTGGGGCCGGTGACCATGGCGGTCTGGCTGCCGAGCACGCGGGGTTTCGGGTGTTCGAGGGCCGGGCGGTAGAACACGTCCCATGGAGTGGCGAGGAAGGTGTTGCGGTAGCCCTGGTGGAAGTCGTCCTTGTTGTCGGTGGTGTCGCTGGTCACCGACTCTTCGAGGACTTGCGGCTGTTTGCCTTCGTGGAAGATTTCAGTGAGCAGCCACAGGTCGTTCCACTCGCTGCGCGGGTGGTCGGACATTTCCATGAAGTGGCCGCTGACCAGTCGGGTCTGGTCGCCGCGACCTTCGGCCTGGCGATAGTCGGCGCGATGGCGTTCGAGGGCGCGCTGGCTGAGGAACTTGCCGCGGGCGCGGTCGATGAAGCGGCCGGGGTAGTCGTAGTCTTCCAGATCCGGTTCAGTGCTCTCGCCATCTGGCTTGTACGCTGCTTCCATTTGCAGGCGCGGTTTTTCGAAGTCGTAGTCGCGGCGGGTGGTGCGGCTGGTGCGGGTTTCCAGGCGCAGCCGGAAGCCTTTGATCACCGGCTCTTCGGCGACCATGCCGCTGCCCTGTACGTACGCGGTCGGTTGGCCGAGGTTCGGGAACACGGTCTGGTCATCGCCGAACACCAGCAGATGGCCTTTCTTGCTGTGCTGGAAGTGGTAGTGAATCCCTTCTTCTTCGCACAGACGCTGGACGAAGTGCAGGTCGGTTTCGTCGTACTGCACGCAGTAGTCGCGATCCGGGCACGGCTGGCTGAGCTGGAAGCTGTAGGCGTTGCCTTTGATGCCGTGCTCGTCGAGGATCAGCGCGATGATTTTCGGCGCCGACATCTGCTGATAGATGCGCTGGTTGGTGCGGTGATGCAGGTATTGCAGCTGCGGCACCAGCGAGACTTTGTAGCGGGTCAGGCGCTTGCCGGCATCGCCCTGGGCGGCGCGGTAGATCTGGCCGTGGATGCCCGAGCCCTGCGGATCGAGGGCGAGGAACGCCTGTTTGTGCAGGAGTTTTTCCAGGTCCAGATCCGGGTTTTCGCTGACCAGTTCCAGATCGAAACGGAACGGCTGGCTGATGCCTTCGGTGCCGGTGAACGACAGGACTTGCAGGTCGCCTACGTAGTCTTCAACGGTCAGGCTGAAGTGCGTTTCGTTAGCTGGGTTGAACATAGTGTGCTCCCTGTTCGAATGTCATCCGTTACGCCCGCAGTCGCAAACGCTGCAGCCAGGACGAAGTGGCGCCCAAGGCGTCACGCAATTGTTCAGCAGTGATGTTGCGCTCTGCCGCGTCAAAGGCCAGCGCGGTGCGCAGCGCTGGCCAACAGTGTGTCGGCAGATTTGCCGGGGCTTGCAGTTCACGATCCAGGTGTTCGTCTCGGGCCTGGGTCGAGGGCAAGCGGCGGAACGGGTGTTTGCCGCCCGCCAGCTCAAAGATCACGCAGGCCACGCCATACACGTCCGCGCTGGCCGACAACGGTTGGCCCTCGAGCAGTTCGGGGGCGGCGTAGCCCGGGGTCCAGGCGTTGAAGCGCTCGCGGCTCAGGTGCGGCAGGCCGGGCAGGATGCCCTCCTCGGCTTGCCCGAGACCGAAGTCGAACAGGCGCACGCCGTCTTCGCAGAGCATGACGTTGCTCGGTTTCATGTCACCGTGCAGCACGCCGCGACGGTGGGCGTAGGCCAGCGCGTCAAGCAGCGGCAGCGCGATGTCGCGCAGTTCTTTCCACGGCAGGCCCAGTGGCCGCTCGCAGAGCAGTTTGTCCAGGGTCAGGCCACGCATGAGTTCCATGGTGATGAAGGCCCGCTGGCAATCGGTGTCCACTTCGAACGTGTGCGGTCGCAGCACGTTGTCGTGGCGCAGGCGTCGGGTCAGGGCGAACTCGCTGTAGAGCAAGGCACTGGCGTCCGGCGACTCGGCAAATTCTTCGCTGAGGATTTTCAGCGCAATGTAAGGATCGGGATCGCCGAACTGTTCGTGCAGCAGATCCCGGGCCCGGTAAACCGCACCCATGCCGCCGGCCCCGAGCAGACGCTCGAGGTGATAGCGGCCGGCGAGTACGTCCGGCAGTGCACCGATGCTGGCCTTGGTTGGCGCCAGCAAAGGCTCTGCCTTGTTTTCCTTGACGAAGGCGAAGTAGGTCAGGTTGTTGGCCTGCTCTTCGCTCATCAGCAAGTCGTCGACTGAGGATTCGAGTTCAGTCATTGGCGAATCACCACGGCAGTCAGGTTGTCGCGAGCGGCGCCACGCAGGGCGCCGTCGAACAGACGTTCCAGCGCCACATGTGGCGCCGCCAGGCTGAGTGCGTTGCCGAGGGCATCGCTGCTCAGGCCTTGATACAAACCATCGCTGCACAGCAGGAACACATCGCCCGGATAGACTTCGAGTTCCAGCACATCCAGCGTCAGTTGCTCCGCCGCACCGACCGCCCGGGTCAAGGCCTGGGCTGCCGGGTGCGCCGCTGCCTGCTCGACGCTCATTTGTTGCTCGTCGATCAGTTGCTGCTGCAGCGAATGATCCTTCGACAGCTGATACAACCGCTGCCCGCGCCACATGTAGCAACGGCTGTCGCCGGCCCAGATGCAGGCCGCGCGATTGCCGTCCACCAGCAGCGCCACGACGGTGCTGCCCATGATGCTGTCGTGACGCCCGGCGGTGACGGTCAACTCCTGCCCCAGCCGCCGGTTCAGCCAGTGCAGGCACTGGCGGATGGCTTTGAGGCGTTCGTCGAAGTCTTCGTGCTGCGGTAGTTCAGCCAGGCTGGCGACGATCAACTGGCTGGCGATGTCGCCACCCTGATGACCGCCCATACCGTCCGCAACCACCCACAGCCCATGCTGCGGGGTGTCGAGGAAGGCATCTTCGTTGCGCGACCGCACCTTGCCCGGGTCGGTTCGCGCCGCGCTGCGCCAGGGACTGGCCACCAGCATCAGAGCTGCACCGGCATACGGAAGGTACGCATAACGCCCATGTCGAACGGGTTCGGCGTGCGCTGGCTGGTCAGCAGGTAGTTGGCGCGCAGGCCACCCACATCGGCTTTCAGCACCAGCACGTCGCGACCGGTCAGGTACTCGGTCTGCATCAGGTCGAACAGACGGAACAGCGACCACGGGCCGGAGTTCTTCTCGATGCCGATCGGGCGGCCGGCCATCTTGTCCATGACCAGGCTGGTGCGACCGTCTTCAGCATCGGTCGGCCACTTGAAGTTCATCGGCAGGATCGGACCGTGACGGTATTCCATGGTCTTGTCGCCGAACTTGAACTCGGAACGGCTGACCGCCGGATCAAGGGTGTACGGCTCCAGCTTGAACTGCACGGTCGGTTCGGCCGGGTTGATCGAGAAGAAGCTCTGGCGAATGTTGAGTGCAGCCGCCATCTGGTCGAGGAAGACCTTGGATACCGGCAGGCTGCGACCGTCGATGCTGCGCATCCGGTAGTTGCCCGGATCACCGCTGACGAACGGACGCATGTAGCTGTCGAAGAAGCGGTCGATGGTGCCCTGAGCCCGGAAGAACTCGCGGAAATCGCTGATCGCCACATCGCTGGTGCTCGACGCGCTGAACGGGTAACGCTGGTTGATGGTCTTGCCATACACGCTGTACAGCTCGCTCTGATAACGGCCGTTCAGGTATTGGTAGGCATCGTTGAGCACCAGGCGCCACGAGTCTTCGGCCAGCACGTTGAACCACACGCTCAGCGGACGCGGCAGACGACCGGACGCATTGCGCAGGTTGGTCAGCGCATCACGCTGGCCGCTCATGCGGGTCTTGGCCAGTTCGAACGCGGCTTGCTCCGGCGTGCTTGAACGGGCGAGGCCCGCCATTTGCAGTTGCAGGTCGTTGAGCGCGGCGAATGCCGGGGTCAGGTCAGCGGCCGGGCCGTTGTTGTCGTCGAGCAGCTTGTGCAGCGGTTCGAAGCGACGTTGCAGGGACTTCTTGGCGGTGTCCGGCAGGTTCTTCGCCACGTTCATGGCCGCAGCCTTGTCCGTCAACGCAGAGGCGAGTTTGCCGACCTTGCCCAGTTTGCCCTTCTGCCCTGCCAGCGCATCGGCAGCGTCGCCGGCTTCATCCACCGGCTCAGGGGCGGCCGGGAAGCGGGTGTTTTCACGCACTTCAGTCAGCAGCGCCAGCACCGGCGAGTTGGCCGAGGTCAGGCCCGCCAGTTGCTCGGCGCCTTCACCGGCATCGCTGATCGGCGGCAGCGCCACCTGGCCAACGGCCTCGCTCCAATAGTTGGCGTAATCGCGGAAGTACAGTTGCTCCAGCTCGACCATCAGGCGACGCAGATCCATGTCGCTGATGCCGGCGCCTTCACCCAGCACCCAGTTGTCACGCAGGATGTCGGTAACCAGCGACGCGCCTTGTACCGAGAAATACTGCTGATAACCGGTCTGGGTGTAGAAACCCGGGATCACGTATTCGGTGCCGATGAACAGCGAGCCCTGCGGGCCGAGGTGTTGGCTGAAGCGATAGTCCGGCAGGTTGCGCGCCTGCTCGCGGAGCATGCGATAGACCACGTTTGCCAGCGATTCACTGCGCAGTACCTGACGGGCCTGAGTCACCAGTTGCTCGTTGAGCGGGTAGATGAACGGCAGCTTCAGCAGACGCTCAAGGTGCGCGTTCAAACCGTTCTGCACCGCCGTGTTGCCGGTGTAACGCTGCGACCAGTCGGTAGCGACCCAGTCCTTGAGCCATGCCGCGTCGCGACGATCCTTCATGTTCAGCATCAGGTACGCGCGCAGACTGTTGATCAGTTTTTCGCGGTCCTTCATGTTGGCGCGGATCTGGCCTTCGAGCATGGTGGCAACGCGTGGCAGCAGTTGCTTTTCAAGCTCGCGCTCGTAAGCCTCCTTGACCACCGGGTTGACGTCCTGGCCCTGATACAGACCGACGCGCTCATGGTACGCAGCGTCGCCCTTCTTCGGGAACACCTGAGTCGCGGCGTAGCTGGTGTCGAGGGTTTTCAGCGTGCCCATGGCGTCATCGCGCGGCGACAGTGCCGTGCGCTGCTGAGTCCAGTTCTGCGCCAGGTTGCGCAGGTTTTCCAGACGCTCCCAGTTGGCCGAGAAACCGCCAGCCCAGAGCATGCCGAACAGCACCAGCGCACCCAGTGCACCGACGTACAACGCACGCTGGCCCCAATGGATGCGGCTGCGCTCGCGCTTGTCCAGACCGGCGAGGTCGGATTCGGGGAAAATCACTCGGCTGAGCAAATGGTGGATGAACCGCGAACGACCGCTGCGCAGCGTCGGCAGGACGCCGGCGCTCATGCCCAGGCTGGCGCCGATACCGGCGGTGGTCGAATCCATCTCGTGGGTCAGGTGCGGTGCGCTGGTCAGGTAGAAACCACGCAGTAGCGTCGCACGCTGGTAGCGGTTGCCAGTGAATGCCATGTCGACGAACAGGCACAGACGTTCGCCGATCTGGCCCATCTGGTGCGGGAAGTCGAGGATGCGGCCACGGCGCTGGGTGTCGCGCTCGGAGTGCATGCGCATGATCACCTGGCTGTTGAGGCGACGCAGCAGCTCTTCGAACTCGCCGCGCAGCACAGCCACGTCGGTGCCGACCTGATCCTTGCGGAAACTGGTGCCCAGCACCTGATCGCTTTCTTCGCGGGTCAGTTGGTCGAAGAACTCGTCGAAGCCCAGCAGCTTGTCAGCCTTGCTCAGCACCAGATACACCGGCACGTCGACGTGCAGCTTCTGATAGACGTCTTGCAGACGCGCGCGCACCTGGCGGGCCAGGGTGTCGATGTCCTGCTCGCTGCCACCGGTCAGGGTTTCCACCGGAATGGTTACCAGCACGCCGTTCAACGGACGACCGCGACGACGCTTGCGCAGCAGCTCCAGCAAGGTGGTCCAGGCGCTGCCGTCGACTTCCGAATCCGGTTGGGTCAGGTAGCGGCCGGCGGTGTCGATCAGCACACCGTGGTCGGCGAAGTACCAGTCGCAATGACGGGTGCCGTGGGTGTCGCGGGTCAGCTTGCGGTCGATCTTGTTGATCGGAAATTCCAGCCCGGAGAAATCCAGCAAGCTGGTCTTGCCGCTGGCCTGCGGGCCGATCAGCAAGTACCACGGCAAGTCACTGCGCCAGCGCTCGCTGCGGCCGCGATACAGGCTCGAAGTCTTCAGGGTTTTCAGGGCGTCCTTGAAACGCTCCTTCAACTCTTTCTGCTCTTCTTCGATCAGTTCGTCACGGCGGATACGGTCCTGGCCGTCTTCGGTTTCCTCGACGGCTTTCTTGCGGATACCGGCGCGCCAGCTGACGAAGACCATGGTCAGGCCCCAGATCAGGAACAGCACGCTGATGGTCAGCAACCGGGAGGTCGAGCCTTCCCAGAACTTGTAGTCATCCACAGCCAACAACGGACCGACGAACCACACCAGCAGGGCCACGAACAGCACCAGCAGCAGGGTCCAGACCCAGGTCTGGCGCAGGAAGGCGCCGACTTTCTTGAAAAACTTTTTCATCACACGTCCCTGTTTACGGCTGCGACTGCGGCTGGACCGCGGCCGGATCAAGCGGCTGATAAGGTTGCAGCACGGTGTCGCGCTGCTCGCCCAAGACCCAGGCGAAGCCCGAATACATCATCACCAGGCAGACAAAGGTGAACAGCACCACCATCCAAGCCGGCACGATGCGCACCAGATTGCGGCGCTGATCGTTGAGGCCTTCCCACTGCGGCGACAATTCGCGCGGCACGTCGCCACGCAACTGACGGATCTGCCGGTACAGGGCGTCGCGGATGCCTTCGAGTTCCAGCATGCCGCGCGCCTGCACGCGGTACTTGCCCTCGAAACCGAGGGACAGGCACAGGTACATCAGCTCCAGCATCGGCAGGTGCTTGACCGGGTTTTTCGACAGCCGATCGAGCAGCTGGAAGAACTTCTCGCCACCGAAGGTTTCGTTGTGGAAGCTGCTGAGCAGGCTCATCTGCGACCACTCGCTTTCGTTGCCCCACGGCGTGGTCACGACGGCTTCGTCGACCACGGTGCAGAGCACGTAACGGGCGGCCATCACCTGACTGCTTTCGGCGCCGTTGTGCAGGGCGCGCACTTCAAACAGCTTGAGCCCGGCGGTCAGGCGCTCGTTTAGCGCGTAGAGGTCTTCGCGGGTTTCGCTGTGCTTGAGGCGCACCACTTCCGACAGCAGTTCGGACGAGGCCGCCACCAGCGAATTGAGGCTGATGTTGAAGGCCTCCGCCGGGCGTAGGCGCGCGGCGTAGATCATCCGTTCTTCCAGTTGTTCGAAGCGCGGTGGTGCAGCGAAGTCGGTCAGCGGACTCGCCGCCGGGCCATGGCCCTGACGGTCGAGCAGGACGGTTTTGTCGTCCTGGTTGTGTTCCATGTCCTTGATCATGTCGGTCAGTTCCTGATGGCCCAGAATTTCAGTTCAAGCTCGGCGAATTCGCCGGACACGTGGAACGCGAAGCCGCCGGAGCGCTCGAGTTGTGCCAGGTCTTCGGAACTGAGTTCGAGGATGAAATAGGTTTTGTTCGAGTGGAACGCGATCTGCCGCGGGGCCACCGGCAACGGTTTGACCTTGATCCCCGGCAAGTGCAGGTTGACCAGTTGGCGGATGCGCTCCACCGGGCCGACCTTGAGGTGCGCAGGCAAGCGGTTGCGCAGTTCTTCGGAGTCGCAGTTGGCGCTGGCTGCCAGCACGAACGACGCCGAGCCCAGCAGTTTGTGGTCGTGCAGCGGCGACACGATGATTCCGTACTGACGCGCTTGCAGGATCAGCTCGATCGCGTGCTGTTCCAGCACCATCGACAGCACCTGACGGATCGACTCCATCAGTTTGCGGAAGCTCGCGCCCTGGTCGGCGTGGGAGTAGCGGCTGTCCAGACGCGGGCGTTTGCTGTCGCTGGAGAAGGTCGCCAGATCGCCGAGCATGGTCAGCAGCGTGCGGTACAACTCTTCCGGGTGAACCTGCTCCAGGCCCAGGTAGTGGCGCAGCAGCAGTTCGGTGCGGTTGATCAGTTGCAGCATCATGAAGTCGCCGATTTCCGCGCCGCCGACCTTGCCGTTCGAACGAATACGCTCGGCAATGGTGTCGCCACGGTGACCGAGCATGCTGATCACTTCTTTCAGGCACGACAGCAGGTAGCTGGAGGCGTGGGCCTGAATGTAGGTCGGCACGAAGTCCGGGTCGAGGCTGATCACGCCGTCCGGCGTGGTGTCGAGCACGTCGCAGATCTTCAGCTTCACGTACGCCTGGTCGCTCTGTTGCTCGCCGAGCAACAGTTTGAAGTCCGGGCGACCGCATTTGACCTGGCTCGACGAATCATCGCCGGCGTTGGAGTCGGCCACTTCGGTTTCATAGGCGGTGTAGCGCGCCAGCACGTCGGACTGCTCCGGGCGGCGGGCTTCGATGTGGTTGCCGGTGACCAGTGGCAGCGCCAGGTAGATCGGCGTGTTGCCGGTGTTCGGCGGAATGTCCAGCGCCAGCGGCTCGGTGTTGCCACCGAGTTCGAACAGGCTGCCGTCCGGCAGGATCCCCGAGGCTTCACTGATCACCAGTTTGCCCATGTTGAGGAACTGCAAGTCGATCTCAAGGTTCAGGAAACCCCAGGTGTAGCCGCCCAGCAACTGGGTGCGGGTCTTCATCTGGTGATCGTAGTAGCGGTCGTTGTGCTGGAAGTGCTGCGGGCGCAGCAGCATGCCTTCCTGCCAGATGACTTTATGGGTATTCATGATCAGTCATCCGCCTTGGCGAGCACTTCGTTGGTTTTGCGGATACCGGCCTGATCGAGGGTCAGGTCGGCGTCGGTGACTTCCAGCGGCGTGATCGGGAACGTGTGGCGCCATTTGGTTTCCGGCAGGTCGCGGTACGCGGCGAGGATGCCGATGTAGCGGCTGCCCTCCTCCACGCTAAGTTTCAGTTCCACGGTTTCACCCGGACGCAGTTCGAGTTCTTCGCTGGCCACCAGATCCGGGTTGAGGGATTCCTTGGCGCGCTCGTAGAGGCTGAAGAAATCGGCGTTCTCGAAGGTCACCGGGTGCTTGAGTTCGAACAGGCGCACCACGATCGGCGACGGACGACCATTGAGGTCCGGGTTCAGTTGATCGCTGCCGGTGATCTTGAGGTTGATCTTGGTCACTTTCGAATACGGCGACATCGACGAACAACCGGCGAGCAGCACCAACAGGGTGAGCGCGGTCAGCGTCTGGAAAAAAGCGGTCGAGCGGCGAGACATGCGCATCATCCTTGGTGGTCGGTGTGGAGGGTGGAGATCAGGCGGATCTGTTCTTCGTAAGCCTGGGCGAAGTCGCGGGCCAGCAGGCGCTCGCTCCAGTCATCGTCCTGACGCAGCGCGTGGTGGTAGCGGTTGAACGCTCTCCAGCGACCGCCGGAGGTGGCGAGCAACGGCTTGTTGTCGCGCTCGAAGCGCAGGGTCAATTGCTCCGGCGAGAAGTGCTCCAGGGTGCCGCGCACCGCCGCGCGGCTGGCGGTCAGCAGCGCCACCTGATGCGCCTGCAAGTCGCGGAACGCACGGGAGATGGCCTGCTCGGCCGGCAAGTGGCCCGGCTTGTGCGGCTGCAACAGGATGTCCAGCGCTTCGCTCGGATCGACGGCGAATTTCAGCGGATTCTTGTTGGTGCCTTGCACTGTGGTCTGGGCCAGACGCAGTTCGTTCTTCAGCTCGGAACGGGTGCGCAGGCTCTGTTGCAGACCGCCGATGCTCTGGCGCAGCAGACGTGCGGCATTGACCGCCAGCGCCTCGCGCTCGTCATGGCTCAGGCCTTTCAGATCGACACCCAGTGCTGCCCCGAAGTGATCCCAGAAGCCCTGAGGCTGACGCTCGACTTCTTTCGGTGCCGGCGCAGGTTCAGGCTTGGGCTCGACGATCAGCTCCGGCACCATCAGGCTTTCCATGTCGATGCGCGCATAGTCGGCGCGCTGACGGGAGTCTTCCGGGTCGGTGACCGGCGCAAGCATTTCCTCGAATTCCGAGTACACGCGCTCTTGCTGCTCCAGCGACTTCAACGGGTCGAGGTCGAGGAATGCGTCGTCCGGAATGATGGTGCCGGCGGCACGTGGCAGGCCCGCTTCACCGTCGAAGGTCGCCGGGTCGCGCACCAGACGTGCACGAATCTCGAAGTCGCCCAGCACGTAGGTGCTGCCGTGCTCGATGCGCACCGGTTCGCCCTTGTGCAGACGTGCGCCGCTGTCGCCGTCCTGAACACCGTTGCTGCTGGTGTCGGTCAGGAAGAACGTACCCTCGCGATAGCTGACGATCGCGTGGTGGTTGGACAGGTGACGCTTGCGGTCAGGGATGATCCAGTCGCAGTCCTCGCCCCGCCCGATCACGCCGCCGGCCTGTTTGAAGGTCCGCTGGCACAGCTCGGTGGGCACGAACTGCTTGGTGTTCAGCATTTCGAAAACCAATTCCATGTTTGATGCTCCTTGCGGTCACTTGCCGCGATTGACCGCCTGCGGATCACCCAATGGGCGGTAATCGTTATCGTTGAATTTGTAATTGCCGCTACAGCCGCCGAGGCCGCATAGAACGACGAGGGTCAGCAGGACAGCGTGCCAGTGACGAACAGACATCAGAGGGTCTCCAGGTGTAGACAAAGCACAAAGCGCCGACCCTTTCGGGCGGCGCTGATATAAGCGGACGAGGTGAAACCGACGGACTTTTGCCTACCCATCGAAGTCACCCAGATTGATGTTCAAACGGCCGAGCCGGTACAGCAGCGTGCGACGGGGCAAACCCAGTTCGCGGGCGGCGAGCGTCTGATTGCCGTCGTTCTTGCGCAGGCAATCGAGCAGCAGATTGCGTTCGACCGCCTCCAGTCGTTCGCGCAGATTGAGGCCGCAGTGGTCTTCCGGTGTTGGCGCCGGTTCCAGGCGCAGCGAGAAATGCTCGGCCAGCAACTCGCCGCCCTCGCACAACAGCACTGCCCGTTCGACCAGGCCTTTGAGTTCGCGCACGTTGCCGGGGAAGGTGTAGCCGGACAGGTGATCCAGCGCCGCTTCCGACCAGCGCACCGGATCGCGTTGCAGGAATGCGCAGGCCTTGTCGGCGAAGTGCTTGGCCAGATCGAGAATGTCGCCTTCACGCTGACGCAGGGCCGGCAACTCGATCGGGAATTGCGCGAGGCGGTAGTACAAGTCCTCGCGGAATTTGCCTTCGCTGACCAGCACCGACAGATCGCGGTGCGTCGCGGCAATGATGCGCACATCGATCTTGTGGGTGTCGTTGGAACCCAGCGGACGGATCTCGCCTTCCTGCAACACGCGCAGCAACTTGGCCTGCAACGCCAGCGGCATGTCGCCGATTTCGTCGAGCAACAGCGTCCCGCCATTGGCCGCGTCGAACAGCCCGGCGCGGTCGCGGTCAGCACCAGTGAAGGCGCCTTTGCGGTAGCCGAACAGCTCGCTTTCCAGCAGGTTTTCCGGGAACGCCGCGCAGTTCTGCACGATGAACGCCTGGGACCGGCGCGGGCCGCAATCGTGGATCGCCCGCGCGACCACTTCCTTGCCGGTGCCGGTCTCGCCGCGCAACAGCACGGTGTACGGGCTGTGCAGGACTTTGCTGATCAGCGAGTAGGTCTGGCGCATCGCCGCGCTCTTGCCGATCAGGCCGTAACCGCTGGCGCTTGGCAGACTGCGCACGACCGGCGCGGCCGCATCCACTGGCTGGCGCAGGCGTTGCAGCAAGTGCAACTGACCGAGCACGAACGAGCCGAGCTGGCCGAGGGAATCGGCAAACCCTTGCAGGTTGATATGGCGACGGCTGGCGCACAGCAGCAGGCCCTCGACCGCCTTCTGCCCGTTAACCAACGGCACGCACAACAGCGACTGCCACGCCGCGAACGATGCCGGCAGGAAACTGGTTTCGTGCAGGCTGCCGCCCAGGTCGTCGAGGCACACCACGCGGTTCTGGCACAGGGCGAATTGCAGCAATTGCTCGCCGTTGTAATCCGCCGGCAGGCTCGCGGCACCACGCGGTTGCAGCAAGCCGTCGAGGCACTCGGCGTTCATTCCGAGGCTGGTGTGCGTGGCGTCGAGCAGGTACAGCTGCGTCAATTCGCAACCACTCAACCCGGCCACGCCGCGCACGAAGTCACCCAGCAGCGCAGCACCGTCCGCCGAGCGCGACAGGCTGGCGAACTGCGCCAGCAAGGCTTCGGCATAGAGCAGTGGCTGCGGCACTTGAGTGAACATCACACTCACCTCAGGCGAACTCGCAAGTCACGCTGGCTTCGCCGTCGAGCGTCGCATGCACGCGCTTGAGGCTTTCACCGGTGGCCATGGCGTCGAGCAAGCGGTCGGCTACCAGCGGCAGCACGTGCTGATCGAGCAAGTGGTCGATCAAACGCGCACCGCTTTCGCTCTGGGTGCAGCGCTCGGACAGGTGATCGACGAGGTTCTGGCACCAGCTGAAATCCAGCTGACGACGGTTCAGGCGCTCGCCCAGACGACCGAGTTTGATCTCGATCAGCTCGCGCAGGACCGGGCCGCCGACCGGGTAGTACGGCACCACTTTCATCCGCGCCAGCAGCGCCGGTTTGAAGTGTTTGCTGAGCACCGGGCGAATGGTTTCTTCCAGCACTTCGGCGGTCGGGCGTGCGCCGTCTTCGCAGAGGTCGCTGATCTTGTCGCTGCCCAGGTTCGAGGTCATCAGGATCAACGTGTTGCGGAAGTCGATCTCACGACCCTCGCCGTCGTTGGCCACGCCTTTGTCGAAGATTTGGTAGAACAGGTTGAGCACGTCCGGGTCGGCCTTCTCGACTTCATCGAGCAACACCACCGAATACGGCTTCTGGCGCACGGCTTCGGTGAGCATGCCGCCCTCGCCGTAACCGACGTAGCCTGGCGGTGCACCGATCAGGCGGGAAACGGTGTGCTTCTCCTGGAACTCGGACATGTTGATGGTGGTGATGAAACGGTCGCCGCCGTACAGCAGGTCGGCGAGCGCCAGTGCGGTTTCGGTCTTGCCGACGCCGCTCGGGCCGACGAGCAGGAACACGCCGACCGGTGCGTCAGGCTTGTTCAGACCGGCAGCGGTGGCGCGCATCGAGCGATCCAGTGCGTGGACGGCTTGTTCCTGACCACGGATGCGAGTGCGCAGGTCGGTGGCGAAGCTCGCGACCTTGGCGTTGTGTTCGCGGGCCAGTTGCGCCAGCGGCACGCCGGTCCAGGCGCTGATCACTTCGGCCACCAGACGCGGGCAGACTTCGAAGCTGACCAGACGCTCCTTGACCTGAGCGGCGGTCAGGGCGCTGTGGGTTTCGTTGAGTTGCGCTTCCAGCGCTTCGACGCTGAGGGCTTCGTCGACGTCGGCGGCGTGGGTTTCGATCACGGTGCCTTCGGCGTCTTCCTCAACAGTCACTGTCGGCTCGACCGCCGCCGCTTCACGGGCCTTGGCCAGTTGCTGACGCAGTTCCAGCAGGCGCTCGGCCAGTTGTTTCTGCTCGGTCCACTGGGTTTCCAGTGCGACCATTTCGTCTTCGGCTTCGTCCAGACGCGCTTCCAGTGCCTCCAGCGCTTCGTGATCGATCAACAGACCGGCTTCGGCATCGCGGCGCAGGGCCTGACGCTGACGGCCACCTTCAGCCAGTTCGCCACGCAAGCGCTCCAGACTTTCCGGCGCAGCGGCGAGGCTGATGCGAACGCGGGCGCACGCGGTGTCGAGGACGTCGACCGCCTTGTCCGGCAGTTGGCGACCTGCCAGGTAACGGGCGGACAGTTCCGCTGCCGAAACCACCGCGTCATCGCGCAGGTAGATGCCGTGGCTCTTCTCGTAGACCTGAGCCAGACCACGCAGAATGGTCACGGCTTCGTTCACGGTCGGCTCGTGCAGTTGAACCGGCTGGAAACGACGGGCCAGGGCCGGGTCTTTCTCGAAATATTTCTTGTACTCGGCCCAGGTAGTCGCGGCGATGGTGCGCAGTTCGCCACGGGCCAGCGCCGGCTTCAGCAGGTTGGCCGCGTCGGAGCCGCCGGCATTGCCACCCGCGCCGATCAGGGTGTGGGCTTCGTCGATGAACAGGATGATCGGCTTCGGCGAGGCTTTGACCTCGTCGATCACGCCTTTCAGACGACGTTCGAATTCACCTTTGACGCTGGCGCCGGCCTGCAACAGACCCATGTCCAGCGACAGCAGCTCGACGCCTTTGAGCACTTGCGGCACTTCACCGGCGGCGATGCGCGAGGCCAGGCCTTCGACGATGGCGGTTTTACCGACACCGGCCTCACCGACCACGATCGGGTTGTTCTTGCGGCGACGGGCGAGGATGTCGACCATCTGGCGGATCGCGCCATCGCGGCACAGCACCGGGTCGAGTTTGCCGTCGCGGGCCTGTTGGGTCAGGTTGTGAGTGAAGCGCTCCAGCAACGATTCGCCCTGGGCGGCGGGTTTGCCGTTGGCCGCAGCCTGAGGCTGTTGCGACAGGGCAAATTCCTTCAGGCGATCGATGTTCAACTTGGCGAGCAACGGCTGGTAGCGGCTGCCGGCGTAACGCATCGGGTTGCGCAGCAGCGCGAGGATCAGGGCCGCGTCTTCGACCGAGGTCTGGCCCAGTTCAAGGTTGGCCACCAGCAGCGCGTCTTGCAGCCACTGCACCAGTTCCGGAGCGAACACCGGGTTGCGCGAAGCGCTGTGCTCGACCCGCGATTGCAGCGCGGCGCTCAGTTCGCCAGCGTCCACGTCGGCATCTTGCAGTGCGCGTGAGAGCAGACCGTTCGGGCGCTCCAGCAAGCCCAGCATCAGGTCTTCAACCAGAATCTTGCTGCCGCCACGGGCGACGCAGCGCTCGGCCGAACGCTCCAGATCGCGACGGGTTTCGGCGTCCAGCGCCTGGATGAGTTGTTGCAGGTCTACGTTGATCATGGCTCACGTCCTTAATGAATTTTGCTGCCGAGGGTCACCACGCCGTCTGCTTTTTCGCAGCCCAGCCAACTGGTCCACCCCAGGCGACAGTCGTTCTTCTCGCCAATGCGCAGTTCGCGGATTTCTTCCGGGCGCAGCACCAGGCGAATGTCGTAATCGAGCGGGTCACGCAAGGTGAACCGCACCAGCGCGCAGAGCGGCTGGTAACCGAAACCGATGGGCAGGAATTCGTGGAAGCGTTCCCAGTCGAGTTCGGTGATGTGAATGCGGAACTTGCCGCTGCGGTCGCGCACGTGTTCGCCCAGCACCAGGTCTTCGCCCAGCACGCTGTTGGCGAAGCCGAGGCGGTTGCGCTGTTCTTCGAGGATTTCCACGCGGCGCTCGATGCACTGCTCGATGACCAGGTCTTCGTGCTTGAAGTAGTAACGCAGCACCGCTTCGATCAGCGCCGCCGAGTGCGCCCGCAGGCTGAGCAGGCCGAGGTACGGCAGCAGGCGTTTCCAGTTCAGCTCCTTGGCCTTGCGGATCTCGTCGCCGCCGAGGCCGATCAGGGCGAACAGCTGCGACGAGAACGGGTCGACCGCGCCGCTCTGGAAGCTGGCGCGATAGCGATACTTGCGCCAGATCGGCAGCATCAGCCGTTGCAGGCGATGGTGGAACAAGTCGAGGAAGTTGCGCGTCGGGTTGCCGTCTTCGCTGTCGCCCAGGGCTTGCTCGCCATAGAACGCCGGCAGCGGCGAGCCGGAACCGACCAGTCCGATCAGGTTGAACCGCAGCCGCGCGCGCATCTGCCCGTGCTCTTCGAAAAACTCCACGCGATCGACATCGCTGCGGGGAAATCCGAGGCTCGGGTTGGCCTGGAATTCCAGCTGGTCGTACAGGTCGTCTTCGCTCAGGTACGGGTGCGCCTCGCGCAGCCGGTCGATGACCAGCAGCACGGCCTGAAACAGCGAGTACTCGCGTATTACCTTCGTCAGCCCGCTTAAAGCAGGGGCTGCAGGCCCATACGTGGTGTCCATTGGTACACCTCTCCCTGTGTGCTTTTTACTCGCAGCTCGTGGAATGAATTGAGACTGGCGTAAAGCGCGAAAAACTCGTTGAGAACCGAGGCGAAGACGAACAGGTCGCCCTCACCGATATACCCTTCCGGATCGATGGTCAGTTCGGTGCGCAGACCGCGCACCGGCAGACCACGGTGCAACCGGTCGACGTGGTGATGCTTGATCAGTTTCAGACCGCCGAGCAGGCGTTTGCTGACCTTTTCCGCGTGCTGGTCGTAGTAGCGCGGCAGGTCGTAGGTTTCGAGAATCACCTTCAATGCATTGACGTCGGCCAGCGACAGATAGTTGAGCGACATGTTGCTGATCAGCTTCCACAGGAAGTCACGGTTCAGCGGCGGCGCGAAACTGGAAGTGGCCGGGGTGATGTTGCGGAAACTCAGGAACTCCGGCGTCTCTTCGCAGGCCATGCAGATCTGCCCGAGCTTGAGTTTGCGCGGCAGGTTCTGGTTGGTGCAGACCAGCTCGATCGACAGGGTTTCGTGGGCTTCGGTGTGGCGGATGCCGAAGCTCAGGTAGGTGTCGAGGCCGTCGTGCAGCAGCGACGAGCGCTGGCGAATGCTGTAATGCGGACGGCTGTTGGGCACGTCGAAGCTCGGATCGTGCTCGAAGGATTCGAACGGCACGTACTCCTGATAACCGAGGCCGCCGGGCTTCCAGCCAGTCACGGTTTCCACCGAGAACACGCCGCAGTTTTCCAGATCGAATTCCGCCGGCAGCAGCAGGTATTCGTCCTGTTTGCCGTCGAGGCGGATCGGCAGCGCGTCGTGCTTGAACAGGTTGACGATCGGCGTGCAGAACAGCTTCACGTTATCCAGGGTCGGACGCATGCGCATGATGCCGCTCTTGCGGATGTCGAAGCGCAACTCCAGGCCGCGCATCTGCTTGAGGGTGTCTTCCGGCAGCGCCTTGAGAATGTCCAGACCGTGGACATCGACGAACAGGAACTTGTCCTGGAAGGCGAAGTATTCCTGCAGGTAGCGATAGCCGCGGAAGGTGTTCAGCGGATACGGGATCAACGCTTCTTCTTCGGCAAAACCCACCGGCTTGACCCGGTCGCCCGGAATCTTGAACGCCATCGGCTTGCCGCTCACGCCATCGATAGGCTTGCCGGCGCCGTCGAGGGGGATCAGTTCGATGCCGTCGAGGTTGCGCAGCAGGCTCAGGTAGAGCATCTGGCTGATGTAGCGCTCGCCGGCAAAGTGCAGGCGCAGCTTGCTCAGCTCCAGCTCGCCGAGGTGGCCGTCGGCACTCATCTCCAGACGCAGGCTGAGCAACGAGCCATCGCCCTTCACCGAGTAGTTCAGCGCGGCCAGATCCAGCGCCATGACTTCGGTCGGGTAGCAGGTGCGGAAGCGGCAGCGCACGTCTTCGATCGGCACGCTTTCAATCGGCGTATCACGCTCGACCTTCAACGCCGGCCCGGAACGCTTGAGCGGATCGAACTGCAGAATGCTGAACGCCGGCAGCGGACGCATGTAGTTCGGCCACAGCAACTGCATCAGCGAATGGCTGAGCTCCGGCAACTCGTCATCGAGCTTCTGGCGCAACCGCCCGGTCAGAAACGCAAAGCCTTCCAGCAACCGCTCCACATCCGGATCCCGCCCGGCCTGCCCCAGGAACGGCGCCAACGCCGGACTACGCTCGGCGAAACGGCGGCCCAGTTGGCGCAGTGCGGTGAGTTCGCTTTGGTAGTAGTGGTTAAAGGACACGGGTTACCTGCCTGGTAGTGTTACTCATCAAAAAAATATCCTGTAGAGCGCGACAGTCACGCCGGCACAGAAATAGCCGCCGATCAGGAGGTACGGCACGAGCAGGCAGCGTCATCGATGTATTCATGCGGGAGGCACCGATGAGTAGTAACCGCCGGCGATTTCGATTGTGACCAGCGAAACCAGAACCATGAACGTCAGTGCTCGATGCAACCATGACTGGCGCAGACGTTTGCTGATCGCCGTGACGATCAACATGAAACTCAAGATCGCGATGCCGCCGAACAGATTGCTGTCGGCGATGAACATCAGATACATGCGCATCTCGTCGGATACCGCGATCATGGGCAAAACACTCCATCCTTGAGAATCCAGTTGCGTTGCAGTCCATCGCGCTCGCGTTTGGCACCGAGCAAGGCGTGGCGCATTTCATCTGCGCTGACAAGGCGCTCACGCTCCGGCCCTTTCATCGTGAGCGAATAGCGACCGCTGATCTGCTCTTCGACGTCTTCACCGTAGGACTTGTAGCTGGCAACACTGACTCGCTCGCCCGGTGCAACCAGACGCGGCGTGATCGGCGGCAACCAGTTGGTCGAATGCTGCGGTTGCACTTCAAGCGGTACGCCACAGGTGTTGACGAGGTAAATGTCGTTTATATAAACCAGCTGCGTCGTGCAGCCCCCGAACAACAGGCCAACCGCCGACAGCGATGTCATGCAGGCGCTGAATTTCACTGAACACGCCCTCCCTTGCTCGTCGTGACCGGCACGTACGAATCAACGAAGAGGTATTCACCGTCGAAAGCGCTGACCCGATTCATCGTCAACGGTTTGCCATCGTGAGTGGCGAAGCGCACCCAGCCTTCCTTGACGAGACTGCCGCCCTCTGAGCGCACCTCAATGAAGTAGTCCGGTGGACTCGACCGGGTAATTTCGATGAAGTCGCCACCATCCTCGGCACCACGCCAAACCGCGTCGGGATGACCGGGCAATACCGGTTTTTTCGAGTGACTCCAGCTCAATTTGCTCGCGACCATCACGACCGCGATGATTGCCAATGCTCCGATCAGGCTCAGCAGGTGGTTGAGCCATTTCCATACGCGCGGCCAAGGCATCATGGCGTGCACCATGTACGCACATCGCGCTTGTCGAAGCCTGTGCACTGGTTGTTTTTGGCGATCAGGCGCATTCCGGCACCCACCAGTCTTCATAACCCTGCGTACCTGGATACAGCACCGTCGCGCCTCTGAAATCCGGAGGCTCAACAAAAACTTCAGTCACCCGAAAATTCCATTCGGACGATTCCAGCAGCGTGCCGTCAGCGGTGTACACGCGGAAAAAGTACTCACTGGCGAACAACTCGAACACACTCCCGATCAATCCCAGCTTGTGATAGCCAGGCGCGTAGGTTACGAGATAGCACTCGCCCGAATCGTTCGAGTGCCGGGTGATGGGCTCTGCCGTTACACCACCGAAAATCTTCAACCCAAGCAAAACAGTACAAATGCACACACCGGCCAGCGCGGTCACCAACAGCATTCGCGATGTCGCTCGACGCGGATGAATCGTCAGCGGTTGCGCCCCAGTCTGCCGGCGCCAGCGGGTGTACACCGAATTTATGGCGCTGGTCAGCAGGATCGCGCCAACCGTCAAACCACCCGTAAGTGCGCAGTACGCCAAACCCCGCATGGGATACTGCGGCAGCAGGTAAAACAGGATCGTCAGCATCATGAAAATCACCAGGCCAAACGCAATGGCCTGGCGCTGAATGAAGACCAGAATCAGATTCAGAGAAACGAAAAAGTAGAAAATCAGGTACATCGCCATGCCAATGGCAACGCCACGCGAGGTCAGCCCACCGACCAGCTGTTTGTAGGCGGGCACGGCATAGCCATTCAGGACGATATAAATCACGCAGACCAGCGCATGCACGGCCAACCCGATGACTCGACGGCTATTCATACGCCTCCCCGCGCCATTGCGCGTTCGGGTGTTCGCTCAGCACACGCTGCTGCGCTTTGGAGAAATCCATGTAGCTGACAATCACCCCGAGCGCCACGCAGGCGAGCGCGCCCATCACCATGAGGAGGCGCTGCAGCCACATCAGTGCGAGGCGGCCTGAGCGGGTCATGCGACCACCTCCTGCGAAGGACGGGCAGGCAACGTCCGCCCCGTCAGCAGGCGGTTTTCCCAACGCAGCTCAATGACCTGCGTGAGCAGAATCGCCAGCAACGTGACGCCACCTTGGGCCACGGTGTAGAACAGCGCACGCAAGGGGTTATGGGGCACCATCATGAACAAAATCCAGGCAACCATCAGCGCGAGCAAAGCGAGTTTGCCCCACAGGCTGGGGAGAACGGCGGCCAGTGCATTCACCCCGAAAAAAATATAAATGAACGTGTAATGCGCGATACCGATGCCCACGCCACGCGTGGTAAAGCCGCCATTGAAGGCTTTATAGGCATCGACCACAGCGTCGTTCAGGAACGTGTACGCAACGCATCCTGCGACGTGGAAAGCCAGGCACATGGCAACGCGGACGTAGGTGTTCATTCCGGTTTCATGTTCCCAGAAAAAAACAGCGACAGTCTCCCCGCCGAACGACCCGCCACCGACGCCAAGGTCACACCCCTGAACTCATCATGTAATAGACCCCGATGGCAAACATCAGCGGAATAGCCATCACACACAGGAAATTCAGCACTTGATGAATCCTGTTGTTGCGAAACTTCGGAAACAGCCCCAGTAAACCAACAACAAAACAAACAAGGGCGAGATCGCCAAAATAGTTATCATCGATTAAATCAAGGAAATACCTTTCCATCTCTTTACTCCTTATTGAACTCGAGAAAATTCCAACGATAAAGTTCAAAGATGGAAAGATAATTTTCCTTCACGGCTCCCGTACCTGGATTATGGTAGGTCCAGGATTCCCCAGTCTTTTCAAAGTACCCTTTTTGAACGGGAACACCTGCATACAGGATGCTCTGAGGGTCAGCCATATTCATCCCGAGGGCGGTCACAATCCAGGTGAATGGTCGAACGATGGGCAAATCGGCGTTGCCCTGACGGATATCAATCCTGTCATCAGCCACTTCAAGGGCTAGCTGAATGTGGTGAGCGATACCCTTATCTTTGTCTTTTGCCTGAGCCAGGATATCGCCTGACATCAGCTCTGTCGGAGACGCGACTACAACGGTGTTGACATCGACTTTCTGCATGTCGCGAGCGCCATAGGTCTTCATCACCATCTCAGCGAAACCATACTGATCGGAGGTGTAATCGGAATGCTGACCTGGATTGTAATTCTCCATATTCCGGTATGTTCTGACACCCGTTGTCAATTTAACGGGAAGTCCGTACTTCTGCGCAAACTCCGACAACACCCTGATCGCAAAGTCTTCACAGGTGAATTCATTATTTTTCGTCTCTCCGGCCGAGTTCTTATATTGGGAACTCATTAGCCGTTCAACGATTGCAGGTACTTCTTTATGGTAGTTGGCGATGTATGTTTCATCCCAATGCTCAGTGGTTGCCCAAAAAACCTTGAGAACAACTTCCTTGCCTGCCTGTTCGGCTTTCGGAGTGAGCGCCACCGACCTCATGGTCAACATCGAAAGTACTTCAGCACTCACTTTTCGAGCTCCTTGACTGCCGGGTGAAAATCAAAACTTTCACCTTCTTTACCACCGACCAGTTGGCTTCTACCCATTGCATCGGTTCTACCCGTAATGACTTCGCCTTTGGCGTTTCGGATGCAGTAAGGGATGCCTTGCAACGGATTGCCGTCCTGATCTTTCATCACTACATGTTGTGTGTGAGAGAACAGCATCAGAGGCAACGGCGGAACAAACGGCGCGGGCGAATGTGAATTCCCGATAATCACCGTCGAAGACCCATCCGTAACCTTGTTGCCGTGGGAGCCCACGGAATCAACAGTGACAGCAGACTTGCCGTTGATTTTCACCGTCGTGGCCAAGCCGCCGATCATCGCACCACCACACGCGGAGGCATCGCCTTCGCGGGCGGCCGCGAGGCCGTCGAAGAACACGTCGCCGGAACCGGCGGCGATCGGGTTGGTGCCGTGGCCGGGGAGCGGGCAAGCGGTGGGGTCGGATACGCGTGCTGCAGGTTTGCCAGACATCGGGGTTCTCCTTAGGTGACCTTCACTTGACCGCTGCCATCCAGGCGCGCGGCGAAACTGACCTGACGCTTGAAGCCCTCGACTTCCAGCAGGCCTTCGATGCTGAAGGCCAGGCGGAGCTGGTCGTGGTCTCGCGGCAGGGAAATGACACGCACGTTGCTCAGACGCGGCTCGTAGGCTTCGATGAAGCTTTCGATGGCCAGGCGGGCCTGACTCAGGGAGTCGTGCAGGCTCAGGCGCATGTCATTGAGATCGGGCAACCCGTAGTCGGACAGCGTTTGCACGCTGCCGGCCCGGGTGCTGAGCATTTTGGCCAGATGGGCAGCCACCGACGCCATGGCAGAAGCCTCGAGGCTCTTGCCCTTGCGTAGTTCCGCGTCGCCGTTGAGGCGTTCGAAAAGGCTGCCGTATCCGTCCATGAGTCGCTCTTACTCTTTGTCCAGCTTGCCAACCAGCGACAGGGTGAAATCGGCACCCATGTACTTGAAGTGCGGGCGCACGTTCAGGCTGACGCGGTACCAGCCCGGCTCGCCTTCAACGTCGCTGACGATCACTTGCGCAGCGCGCAGCGGACGACGGCCACGTACTTCGGCGCTCGGGTTTTCCTGGTCGGCCACGTACTGGCGGATCCACTTGTTCAGTTCCAGCTCGAGGTCGGTACGCTCTTTCCACGAACCGAGTTGCTCGCGCTGCAGCACTTTCAGGTAGTGAGCCAGGCGGTTGACGATCATCATGTACGGCAGTTGGGTGCCGAGCTTGTAGTTCAGCTCTGCTGCCTTGCCTTCTGCGCTGATGCCGAAGAACTTCGGCTTCTGCACCGAGCTGGCGGAGAAGAACGCCGCGTTGTCGGAGCCTTTACGCATGGTCAGGGAGATGAAGCCTTCCTCGGCCAGTTCGTATTCACGACGGTCGGAAACCAGAACCTCGGTAGGAATCTTGGTTTCGATTTCGCCCATGCTTTCGAAGTGGTGCAGAGGCAGGTCTTCAACGGCGCCGCCGCTCTGTGGGCCGATGATGTTCGGGCACCAGCGGAATTTGGCGAAGCTGTCGGTCAGCTTGGTGCCGAACGCGTAAGCGGTGTTACCCCACAGGTAGTGCTCGTGGCTGTTGGCAACGTTTTCCTTGTACACGAACGATTTGACCGGGTTCTCTTCCGGATCGTACGGGTTACGCAGCAGGAAACGCGGAACAGTCAGGCCAACGTAGCGGGAGTCTTCCGAGGTACGGAAGCTCTGCCATTTGGTGAATTGCGGGCCTTCGAAGTGATCTTTCAGATCCTTCAGGTCCGGCAGACCGGTGAAGCTTTCCAGGCCGAAGAATTTCGGGCCGGCAGCGGCGATGAACGGCGCGTGGGACATGCAGGATACGCTGGCCACGTACTGCATCAGTTTCACGTCCGGCGAGCTTGGGGACAGGTAGTAGTTGGCGATGATCGCGCCAACCGGCTGACCACCGAACTGGCCGTATTCAGCGGTGTAGATGTGCTTGTACAGGCCCGACTGCATCACTTCCGGCGAATCTTCGAAGTCGTCCAGCAGGTCGTCCTTGGAGACGTTGAGGATTTCGATCTTGATGTTTTCGCGGAAGTTGGTGCGGTCGACCAGCAGTTGCAGGCCACGCCACGACGATTCCAGCGCCTGGAAGTCCGGGTGGTGCAGGATTTCGTCCATCTGACGGCTGAGCTTGGCATCGATCTCGGCGATCATGCGGTCAACCATGGCTTTTTTGACCGGCTCACCGTTGTTCTGCGGCTTGAGCAGCTCTTCGATGAACGCCGACACACCGCGCTTGGCGATGTCGTAGGCTTCGTCGTCCGGCGTCAGGCGGGTTTCGGCGATGATGCTGTCGAGGATGCTGTACTCGCCGTTTTCGGCGGCGTTCTGTTGTGCTGCGCTAGTGCTCATTGTGTTGGCTTCCTTGGCTGCTGGAGTCTCAAGCGTCCGGGGCTGCGGCGTTCAGGCCCAGCTCACCGAGTACGCGACCGCGGGATTCATCGTCGGCGAGCACGCCTTCGATGGCTTTACGGAACGCAGGCGCGTTACCCAGCGGGCCTTTGAGGGCCACCAGCGCGTCGCGCAGTTCCATCAGTTTTTTCAGCTCAGGCACTTGCTCGACCAGGCTGGCCGGGTTGAAGTCCTTCATGGAGTTGACGCGCAGTTGCACAGCCAGCTCGTCGGCCTCGCCATCTTCCTGCAGACGGTTCGGCACGCTCAGCGTCAGACCCAGCTCTTGCTTGGCCAGCACTTCGTCGAAGGTCATCTTGTCGATGCTGATCGGCTTGCGATCCTCGATCTTGCGATCGTCCTTGCGGTGGGTGTAGTCACCGATTGCCAGCAGCTTCAGCGGCAGTTCAATCTCTTCCTGAGCACCGCCGGTGGCGGGTTTGAAGGTGACGTTGATGCGTTCCTTGGGGGCTACCGAGCCTTCTTTGGCCATGGCTTTTCTCCTTGCGGTTGTGGCCCTGGGGCCTATTCGAGTACCACTTCGAGATCGAGGTGGCACAGCCTGCGATAAATCTCTTCCTTGCGTTCACGTACGGCATGGTTCTGCGGTAACAACTCGCAGCAACTGTGCAGCAGGTGCAGCACTTCCAATGCAAGATCGGGCTCCCAGGCGTGCAGGCCTGAGTCCTGTAATGTCTGATCGAGGGTTTCGAGCTGGTTCTTGGCGAGTTCGTATTTCTTGGCCAGGAAGCACAACCGCGCGAGTGCGAACTGCCAGAAGAAGCGCTCGCGGCCGCCGTGAGCCGATTGCAGACCCTGTTTGAGGATCTGCACGGCAGGCTTGAGACCTTCCTTGCGCAGGATCGGCTGGACTTCTTCCAGCGCCTTTTCCCAGGCCGGCTGGGTCTCGACGTTCTCGTTTTCGACCTTGCGCGGCGCGCTGGCGCTTTGCAGGTGCGGCATGACGTTGCCGGCGATCCACGCCCGGGTGGACGGATCGGCGAACGGCGCGCCGTCATGGAAACGCAACTCGATGATGCCGGGCAGGCGCTGAATCAAAAGCGCGAAGTGGATTTCCACTTCGCGCATGGCCAGCTCGGCATTGAGATTCTGGAGGCATTCCCAGACCATCCTCTGGCCATCGAACCAGAACGGCGCCTTTGCCAGGCTCGCCTCCAGTTCCACCAGCAGGTCGGCGTATTTGCCCTGGTCGAAACGGTCCTGATACTGCTTGAGCTTGTCGACCGGTAACCCGCGCAGCACGGTGATCTGCTCGGCATTGCGCTCGGGCACCGCGTCGATCGTCATCCACAGCAAGGTGCGGTTGAGGCGCAGGGCGCGCAGGTCAGTGGCCTTCTGCTTGAGCCACCAGGCGCACAACGGACGGGCGCTTTCCTGCTGGGCGCGCAGGGCCTTGTGAGCTTCTTTCTCGTTGTCGATCGGCGCGCCGGGCGCGAGCAACTGGCTGGCAGCCTGCTTGACCTGCGCCACCGCCGCGCCCACAACGCCGGGTGCCGGCTGGTTGTCGGCGGCGCGCTGGATCATGGTTTTCAGGCGACGGGAGAGCGGCAGCAGCAGCGGTGCATCATCGCCCAGATGCTCGGTACAGGCCGCGTCGAGACCGGACAGGTGCTCTGACAACTGCCGGAACATCGGCAGCTGTTCCTTGATCGCGATGTTCTCGGTGATCACCTGCTCCAGACGCGGCACCAGCCAGCCGATGGCGGCGGCCCGGGTGCGAGGTTTGAGCGGGTGAACTTCAGCCCAGTTATTTTCCGACAAGTGGTGCAACAAACCGAGGCCGGCAAGCAGCCCGGGGAAGGATTCACGCTGGTACAGCGACCAGGTCAGCCAGGCGCCGACACGCAAATCCTTGGATTGGGTACGCAGCAGGTTTTCGCTGTTTTCGCGGATTTTCAGCCAGTCGATCTGCCCGCTTTCGTGCATCGACGAGGCTTTGGCCAGCTCGCTTTCCAGCGCCTCGAATTCGCTCGAGAAACGAACGTCTTCGCCCGCGAAATTCTCTTTGGAAACAGAGACTTTAGCGAGTTCAAGGTAATGGGCGGAAAGTTTGCTTGAGTAGGACATCCATGGCCTTTATTTGGATTACAGTCGTGCGCCCATTGGAGTTGCAGCGGCGCGGGGACAGTATCGAAGAGCAGTGAGAAGACTCATCCAATTGAGTGTGTGCTCTTTCAAGTGCGCGCATCGTAATCACAATGATGGCCACTAGCAAGCATCTGATTAAACAACAAGACGAACTGTTCATTGGGGTGTGTAGGAGATCGCCCTATATGTGACAGGGGATTCCCTGATATCGCTTTATATTTCACATTTTCGGCCAAAAATCCCCAAAGCATTGATCTAGAGCGCCCTGTGAAAACCATCGACATTGCTAGCACGCCCGTTCCATAAATACGGATGAAAGCATGACAAACCCGGAAAAAAATTGAAGTAGGACGCTTCCTAAAATGCACCCTCATCTATTAACAAATGACTGACGACAACTGCGGACAATAAAAGTGCCATCAAATTGATGGCAATTCATATGTTGAATATTGTTGGATTACCTGCATAGACAGGATTATCGCGCGGTTTCTTTTATCGCTGTGAATCACTTGCCCACAGGCATTTCCTACAACCATGAGGTTGTTTTACAACACGGAATGCTCCGACTTAAACCAGGGACTCTTCTTACATAAATTTGTTTCATGCCTTGTTAGCGTGCCGGGCAATGTTCGCGTGCGCTGACCAGGGAGGGTTTCGACATCACGCCAGAATTCCCTCTCTGCTTAAGGACAAGCGTATGTCTGGAGCTGTCAGTTCTGCGTGCTTTACATTGCAGATCCCCGCCGTTCGCAACGACTTCAAGGTGTTGGCTTTCGAAGGCTCAGAGGCCGTCAGCACGCTTTATGCCATCAAGGTTGAACTCGTCAGCGAGGTCCCTGACTTCGACGTGGAAAGTTTGCTGGGGCAGCCGGCGTTCCTGCGATTAGGGCTGGATGGCGAAGGCATTCACGGGCGCATCGAGGAAGTGCAGGCCGGCGAGTCGGAAAAGCGCCTGTCGCACTATGGCCTGACACTGGTTCCGGACCTTCACTATTTGCAGTTCAGTCAGGATCAACGGATTTTCCAGAACCAGACTGTCCCGCAGATCATCACGCAAGTGCTCAAACGGCACGGCATGCTCGCCGATGCGTTTATTTTTCATGTCCAGACGCTGCCACCACGCGCGTATTGCACCCAGTACGGTGAAACCGATTTCGAGTTCATCCAGCGGTTGTGCGCCGAAGACGGCATAGCATGGCATCACCAACACTCGGCCGAGGGGCATCTGCTGGTGTTCACCGATGACACGGTGTTCCTGCCGACTCTGCGTGCGACTCCCTATCGGCAAGACTGTGGGATGGTGGCCGAGCACCCCGTGGTCAGCCGGTTTTCATTGCACGCCCGATCGCGCTCAAGTCATGTCACACGCCGCGATTACGACCTGAAACGCCCGCATCTCTTGCTGGAAAGCCGCTTCAGCGCCGGGTTCACACCGCGGCTCGAAGACTATCGCTACCCGTTGCCAATAGAGAACGAAAAGCGCGGCAAACAACTTGCCCGTCAGGCCCTGGAACGCCATCGCGCCGATTATGAAACGGCCGAAGGCCAGAGCAACCAGCCGACCCTGCGCTGTGGCCACCTGTTTGAACTGACCGAACACACCCGCAAGCAATGCAACAGCCTTTGGCAGCTGCTTGGCGTCACACACACCGGGAGACAACCTCAAGTGCTGGAGGAACACGCCACACACGAAACCTCCTCTGCAGACGGCTTTACTCAGGGTTACCGCAACAGCTTCCGCGCCATTCCTGCCGAAGTGGTATTCCGCCCTCCCTTGCCTGCGCGCCGGCCACCGTTGGTGAGCCAGACCGCGCGGGTGACCGGGCCAAAAGGTGAAGAGATTTACTGCGATGAATTCGGTCGCGTAAAGATCGAATTCCCTTGGGACCGAGCCGGGCTCAACAGCGAACGAAGCAGTTGCTGGGTAAGAGTGTCGTCGAGCTGGGCCGGAAACGGCTTCGGTGCCGTCACCCTCCCCCGTGTCGGGATGGAAGTGGTGGTGACCTTTCTGGAGGGCAACCCCGACCAGCCGCTGATCACCGGTTGCGTGGTCAACAAACTCACGCCTGCGCCTTACAAGCTGCCCGAACACAAGACCCGAACCGTGCTGCGCAGTCGCAGCTCACCCGACACCGGCGGCTACAACGAACTGACCCTTGAAGACCGTGCCGGGCGGGAACTGGTTTATCTGCGTGCCCAGCGCGATATGGAGCGGCAGATTCTCCATGACAGTCGGCTGGAGGTTGGGCGGGATCGATGGGAAACCATCCAGGGCAGCAGCCAGACATCTGCCGGAAAGGTCATTGCCGTCGAGGCGGGACAGCAAGTGCAGATCAAGGCCGGTGCCAGCATGGTGCTGGATGCGGGCGCCAGCATCACGCTGAAGGCAGGCGGTCATCACATCGTGATCGACGAGGGCGGGATCTTCAGCAGTACCGAGATTGTGACGGGTGGAAAGTTATCCGCAGGTGAAGCAACTGAACTTCCAGCGGCCGAAATGGCGACGGCCCTGGCCGCTGGACAGGCGGCTGCCTCTACTCAAGCTCCGGAGAACAGCGAACTCGAAGAAGAGGAAGAAGAAGTCGAGTTGGAGGATGAAAAACCTGCCGGGATTACGTTGCGGATTGGCGTGTTTTTCGATGGGACGGGGAACAACAAGGCCAACAGCGAAACGGTCGCGGCTTGCTATGCGCCAGATGCCAATCTGGCTGAGGCAGCCGAAGAGATTCAGAAGCACTGCGCCACTTATGGCTATGACGGAAATGGCAACTCGCCGGATAACAGTTATGGAAATGATGTGAGCAACATTGTGCGGTTGCATGAGCTGTATACAGACCACGCCTTCGAGGTATTAGCGGAGAACAAGAAACAGGCCTCCTTGCGCGTATACATCGAAGGCATTGGTACGACAGCTGACGGAGGCGATTCACTTTACGCACAGGCAACAGGCCGAGGCGAAACGGGGGTCCTGGCTCGCGTGGAGCAGAGCCCTGAAAAAATCATGGAGCAAATTCGATCACTGATTGATAGCAACCCCAACGCACTGATAGAACGAATCGAGTTCGATATTTTCGGCTTCAGTCGAGGCGCCGCCGCTGCACGGCACTTCGCAAACGAGGTGCTCAAAGGCAAGCGCAGCATTCTCGCAAAGGCGCTGCCAGCGGGCTCTCCGTCTTTAGCCAGTAGCTTTGACTGGAATTCACAATCCAGTATCGGCATCAATTTCATTGGTCTGTTTGATACTGTCGCGGCAATCGCCAATCCATGGTTGCTCGACTTCACAGGCGCCAACAGCAGAAATCCCGGGCTGGACTTGAAGCTGCCGGAGGGTTGCGCCAGCAAAGTGGTGCACCTGGTGGCGCGTGATGAATATCGCGAAAACTTTGCACTTAACAGCCTGGGTGAGATTGATCTGGTTTTACCCGGCGCCCACTCGGATCTGGGAGGTGGTTATCTGCCCAGAGCCAGGGAGAAACTTCTGTTGAGCAGCCCGGTCACCAGCACCATCAGCCAAAGCAATGAAGCGACCCGTAGCGCAGCCTATGTCGCTGCCGAAAAGGAGGCGTTTGCCTGGTATACGAAAGGCGTCATCGAAGATGACGCCCCAGGCAATCAACTGCGGATTGCACTCTGGGAGCACCCTGTCATTCAGCCACTGGAGAGAGGCAGATCCACACCGGATCCCCAGAAGCGGGTTTATGCAGCGGCCATGATTGAACGCCCGGTACATGGTGAGTTGTCGCTGGTGTATCTACGCATCATGCGTGAGCTGGGGGTCAGACATGGTGTGCCATTTGAAGCGATTGACAAAAACGATTCAAAACTTTCGCTGCCTGAGGAACTGATCCCGATCCACACCAAGCTTGAGGCTTATGCGCTTGGAAATTCATCCGTTGAGGGACTGACCATCAAAGAACGGGCTTTGTTACGCAGTCGCTATATCCACCTATCTGCGCACTGGAACGCAGCCAAAGATTTCAACAACAGCGACATGAGCATTGTTTTCATAAACCGCCCGACAAAAAACAAACAACGAGTGGTGCACCCCCATGAATAATTTCATTCGGTCCATCAAAAAAAACACGGGTTTCGTCTTCGGATTGCTGTTGGTGCTTTGCAGTCAAAGCCACGCACAGCCGATCACCAAACGGCCCTGGTATCTTGGCTTTGGAGCACCCGCCTACATGGAGGTCTGGATTGAAACAGCGGACGTGGTGGATATCCGTGAACGCGTGTTCAAACGTGCCGGAGCCGGGATTGCCTCGGTGAACACCCCCGCCGAAAACAAGGGAAAGCCCGCAGGCTGGCCTGAAAGCCCCGGTAGTGGCGGCGGACGTGACGTCACCGGTGCCGATCTTCCCCGCTTGATCTATGTGCGATGGCAATCATTGGCAGAGCCTCAAACTTATGAGGCCTACATTGTGATTCCCGAATTTGCGCGGGAAATCATGCACAAACCGGAAAAGGCGTACTGCAGACTGGATGGCAAATGGATCACGGATTACCGCGACCGCGTAACTATTGGCTTGGCGCCCGGGGGAATTGCCAAGGTGTGGCTGAGGGGGCCGTGCTTGAAGCCAGTCGAAATTACCCGAGTCGAAGGAACTATCAATCCCAAAGGTCCCTATGACGGTAAATCCCGAGGTAAACATCGACCTCTCAAAGACGCATCCAAAACCTACATCGAAAAATACGGCATCCCCTTCGGAAGCTGGTAAGGAGCAATAACTCATGGAATTGAAACCACTGTTTCTCACGGCACTGCTGTTGCTGCCTGCTACTGAGGCGTCCGCGGATGCCCCGCCGCTGGATGGTCATTATTTTCTGCACGGTGCCATGGAGATGGGCGCGGAACTGCTGCTGCGCAAGGACGGAACCTTTGACGCAGGCGTGGCGTATGGCAGCGCTGACGGCTTTGCCAAAGGCACATGGCATGTAGAAAACAGCACGTTGACACTGAAAAGCGAAACCAAAGCCTCTTCCAGCAACGATTTATCCGCTTTGTTTGAGGATCTGCAACTCGCCATCGAACCCAATTGCCTGGCAGTGGATTTCGGCAACGGCAAAGCTTGTTTTCGGAAATAACCCAGCCACAAAAAATGGGCACCCGACCGCAATCGGTGTGCCCATTTTTTTCATTACGGTTCTCCCCGTTACTCAGGGAGTTCGCCGCAATTACGGATTGACGCTGTCTTTCAACGACTTGCCTGGCTTGAACGCAACAGTGTTGCTGGCCTTGATCTTCACCGGCTCACCGGTTTGCGGGTTTTTGCCGGTGCGGGCACCGCGATGGCGTTGCAGGAAGGTGCCGAAGCCCACCAGCGTGACGCTGTCCTTACGGTGCAGGGCGCCGGTGATTTCTTCGAGAACAGCGTTGAGAACGCGGTTGGCCTGCTCTTTGGTCAGATCCGCTTTTTCAGCGATTGCAGCGGCGAGTTCTGGTTTACGCATTAGTGAAGCCCCTTTGAGTCGGTTTTTTGTTGTTATGTCCGTGCTGCTCTCGTTGGAACAGCGCCCAAGGCGCCGCAGGCTCTACTCTGCGGCAGACGGGAGTGAGGATGGCACGCGGTTAAGGGCGGCGCCAGTCTCCCCGCGACCTTTGTGGGGGCAAAAGCGGGGTGATTCCGACAGAACGACCAGTATTTACGCCAGCAGGGCCGGAAGCTGTTTGTTCAGCGCAAGTTTTTCCATCACCGCCGCGCCCGTCAGGGCATAACCGAGCAGTTGCCCTTGCGCGTCGTGACACAGCGCCTTGACGTCGCCGCCCTGCCCTTCGACGGTCCAGACACCTTCGCGGCCCCGTGGCGGCGGCGAAACCACCAGCGGGCAGACCGGGGTTTTCACGGTGATCGGCATCGGTCCGTAGTTCACCACGGTCGGGTTGCCGGCCAGGGTCTGTGCCAGCGCTCGCGCACAACTCATGAGGGGCATTACGTACAGAAGATTCAGCCCGTCGACCTCGGCGCAGTCACCCAGGGCATAAATGTTGGCGTGGGAAGTTTGCAGATGACGGTCGACCATCACGCCGCGATTGGTCTGGATACCGGCAGCCGCCGCCAGATCGATTCGCGGGCGCAGACCGATGGCCGAGACCACCACATCGCAAGGGACAACCTGGCCGTCGGACAGGTGGGCTTCCAGCCCATCAGCGACTTTTTGCAGTCGGGTCAGCACCGGGCCGAGATGGAAACGCGCACCGAGGCTTTCCAGCCCGGCCTGCACCGCTGCCGCAGCGGCCGGGTGCAACAGGGTCGGCATAACCTGTTCGCACGGTGCAACCAGTTGCACCTCGTAGCCGCCGAGAATCAGGTCGTTGGCAAACTCGCAGCCGATCAGACCGGCACCGAGCAGCAAAACTCGACGCTTGCCGGCCGCTGCGGCGCGAAAACGGGCGTAGTCTTCGAGATCGTTGATCGGGAACACCAGATCCCCGCCATCGCCTTCGATCGGCACACGCACGGTTTCCGCGCCCCAGGCGAGGATCAGGTCGCGATAGTTCACCGCTTCCTCACCGATCCACAGACGCTTGTGGCCCGCGTCGATACCGCTGATGCGGGTGTGAGTGCGGATCTCGGCCTTCAACTGCTCGGCCATGGCCCCAGGTTCGGCCATGCTCAGGCCATCGGCGTCCTTGTTCTTGCCGAAGCCGGTGGAGAGCATCGGCTTGGAGTAGGAACGACCGTCATCGGCGGTAATCAACAGCAGCGGGGTTTCGCCATCGAGTTTGCGAAACTCGCGGGCCAGGTTGTAACCCGCAAGCCCGGTGCCAACGATTACGACAGGTGCGCTCATGCCTTACTCCTTGTGGGTTCTCAGTTGATTTCGATCATTTCGAAGTCCATCTTGCCGACGCCGCAGTCCGGGCACAGCCAGTCTTCCGGCACGTCCTGCCACAGGGTGCCCGGCGCGATGCCGTCGTCCGGCCAGCCGTCGGCTTCGTTATAGATCAGGCCGCAGACCACACATTGCCACTTCTTCATTCAGGTACTTCCTCAGGATTCAGGCTTTAGCCGGCACGGACGGTCGATGGTGCAGCGCTGCCGTCCGGCTCAGGGCGTTTTGTACTGATCGTACCGGCCAGATGCAAGCCTGTTCGGCGCAATGGCGGCCCGGATCAATCAAACTCGCGGTTCGCCATGGTAAGCTCGCCGCCTCATTTGCTGCCAATACTGACTCATTGTGCAACTCAAAAATGCCCCGCTGTGGTGCCCGCAAAGCCACCTGACACCCCTCCCAGACACGTCCACGCTCGACTGGTTGTTCGACGAAGGCTCCCTGACCCGCCGCCTGACCTGTCTGTCCGATGACGGCTTCAGTGTCACACCTCTGTTCGAAGGCTGGCAGACCCTGCGCGACGACGAATGCGCGGCGCTGGACCTGGCCGAAGGCAGCGAAGGCTGGGTGCGCGAAGTGTATTTGCGCGGTCATGGCGAAGCCTGGGTGTTTGCCCGCAGCGTGGCGTCGCGCAGCGCCTTGCAGGGCGACGGGTTGCATATGGATGAGCTGGGCAGCCGCTCGCTGGGCGAACTGCTGTTCTGCGATCACGCGTTCCAACGGCGCGCCATCGAAGTCTGCCATTACCCGGAACACTGGCTGCCCGAGGATTCCCGGGCCACCGGTCTGTGGGGTCGCCGTTCGCGTTTCGACCGTGGTGCATTGAGCGTACTGGTGGCGGAGATTTTCCTGCCTACGCTGTGGGAAGCCGTCCGCGCCCGCCCGGAGAACTGCTGATGTACCAAAGTCTGCTCAAATCCCTGAATCGCCTGAACCCACGCGCCTGGGACTTCATCCAGCTGACCCGGATGGACAAGCCGATCGGCATTTATCTGCTGTTGTGGCCAACACTCTGGGCCCTGTGGATTGCCGGCAAAGGCTCGCCATCACTGGCCAACGTCGTGATTTTCGTCCTCGGCGTGGTGCTGACCCGCGCCGGCGGCTGCGTGATCAACGATTGGGCCGACCGCAAGGTCGACGGTCACGTCAAACGCACCGCCCAGCGACCTATTGCTGCCGGCAAGATCAGCTCGAAAGAGGCGCTGGTGTTCTTCGCGCTGCTGATGGGCGTGAGTTTCCTGCTGGTGCTGTGCACCAATGCCGCGACGATCTGGCTGTCGCTGGGTGGCCTGGCGCTGGCGTTCACTTATCCGTTCATGAAGCGCTACACCTATTACCCGCAGGTGGTGCTGGGCGCGGCGTTTTCCTGGGGCATGCCGATGGCGTTCACCGCCGAAACCGGTGAGTTGCCGGCGACGGCCTGGCTACTGTGGATCGCCAACCTGCTGTGGACCGTGGGTTACGACACTTATTACGCGATGACCGACCGCGACGATGACCTGAAGATCGGCGTGAAATCCACGGCGATCCTGTTCGGCGAGGCGGACCGGGTGATCATCCTGACCTTGCAGGTTCTGTCGCTGGGCTGTCTGTTGCTGGCTGGGTCGAAATTCGAGTTGGGCATGTGGTTCCACCTCGGCCTGCTGGTAGCGGCCGGGTGTTATGCCTGGGAGTTCTGGTACACCCGTGACCGGGACCGGATGCGCTGCTTCAAGGCGTTCCTGCACAACCACTGGGCCGGGCTGGCGATTTTCGTCGGGATCGTGCTGGATTACGCGTTGCGCTGACCTCAAAGCATCGCGGCCCGAGGCAATGCCTGCGGGCCGCGATCCAGTTTCACTGCCGATGGCTTACTTGTGCTCGTGAACCACGTGCCACACGTCCTTCATACCATCGCCCTTCATTTCTCCAGGCTTCTCGTCCTTCATGAAGGTGTACAACGGCTTGCCGTCGTAGGCGTACTGCATCATGCCGTCATCGCGCTTGATGACCGTCCACTTGCCTTCGGCCTTGGCGCCCGCCGGAGCCATCATCGGTGGCCAGTTCTTGGCGCAATCACCGTTGCACATCGACTTGCCGCCCGCGTCCTTGTCGAACGTATAAACGGTCATGCCTTTGTGATCGACCATCATGCCGTCTTTCATCATCGCCGGCTCGGCCGCCATCGCAAGTCCGGGCAGAGTCAGGGCAGCGGCCATCAGCAGTGCTTTAAAGGAAGCAGTCATTTGTGTCATGGAAACCTTCTTTTGTGGTTGTCAGGATTCGGACTTAGAGCTTAGTTCAGGATTTGCACAATCGCCGCCGGACTAAAATACTGTCACACGACTGCAATAATTCCGTTATCTAATGCGGCGCAAGACAGTTAAATGACAAGAGGATTAAGGCATGGTTGGCAGGAGCATTCTGATCGTCGACGACGAAGCGCCCATTCGCGAAATGATCGCCGTTGCGTTGGAAATGGCCGGCTATGACTGCCTCGAGGCAGAGAACTCGCAGCAGGCGCACGCCATTATCGTCGACCGCAAACCGGATCTGATCCTGCTCGACTGGATGCTGCCTGGCACCTCCGGCATCGAGCTGGCCCGCCGCCTCAAGCGTGACGAGCTGACCGGGGACATCCCGATCATCATGCTCACCGCCAAGGGCGAAGAGGACAACAAGATCCAGGGTCTGGAAGTCGGCGCCGACGACTACATCACCAAACCGTTTTCCCCACGCGAACTGGTGGCACGCCTCAAGGCCGTGCTGCGTCGCGCCGGCCCGACCGATGGCGAAGCACCGATCGAAGTCGGCGGCCTGCTGCTCGACCCGATCAGCCACCGCGTGACCATCGACGGCAAACCTGCCGAGATGGGTCCGACCGAATACCGTCTGCTGCAATTCTTCATGACTCACCAGGAACGCGCCTACACCCGTGGCCAGTTGCTGGACCAGGTCTGGGGCGGCAACGTCTATGTTGAAGAGCGCACCGTCGACGTACACATCCGGCGCCTGCGCAAGGCCCTCGGCGACGCCTACGAAAATCTGGTACAAACCGTGCGTGGCACCGGCTATCGGTTCTCCACCAAGGCCTGAGCCGACCGCCAGACTCGCTGACAAGGACCGTATTTCCCGTGAATCAAAACTGGCATGGCACCCTGATTCGCCACATGCTGTTGCTGGTCACCGGCTGCCTGGTGATCGGCCTGATCACCGGCTACTACGGCTGGAGCCTGGCGGCGGGACTGGGCCTGTACCTGGCCTGGACGCTCAAGCAGCTGCTACGCCTGCACGAATGGCTGCGCCTGCACCAACCCGATGAAGCACCGCCCGATGGCTACGGTCTGTGGGGCGAAGTTTTCGACAGCATCTACCACCTGCAACGCCGCGACCAACGGGTACGCGGACGCCTGCAAGCGGTGATCGACCGTGTTCAGGAGTCCACCGCCGCGCTGAAAGACGCGGTGATCATGCTCGACAGCGACGGCAACCTGGAATGGTGGAACCGCGCCGCCGAAACCCTGCTCGGCTTGAAAACCCCGCAGGACAGCGGCCAACCGGTGACCAACCTGGTTCGCCATCCGCGCTTCAAGGAATACTTCGAGCAGGAAAGCTACGCCGAGCCGCTGGAGATCCCGTCGCCGACCAACGACCGCGTGCGCATCCAGATGTACCTCACGCGCTACGGCAACAACGAACACTTGATGCTGGTGCGCGACGTCACGCGTATCCATCAGCTGGAACAGATGCGCAAAGACTTCATCGCCAACGTCTCCCACGAGCTGCGCACCCCGCTGACGGTGATCTGTGGCTATCTGGAAACTCTGCTCGACAACGTCGAGGAAGTGAACCCGCGCTGGAGCAGGGCCCTGCAGCAGATGCAGCAACAGGGCGGTCGCATGCAGACCCTGCTCAACGACTTGCTGCTGCTGGCCAAACTGGAAGCCACCGATTACCCGTCGGACAACCAGCCCGTACATATCGACACTCTGTTGCAGTCGATCAAGAGCGATGCACAGCAGTTGTCGGGGTCGAAGAATCAGAAAATCACCCTGGAAGCCGACGCCAGAATCCTGCTCAAGGGCAGCGAGGCAGAACTGCGCAGTGCGTTTTCCAACCTGGTGTTCAACGCCGTCAAGTACACCCCGGCCGAAGGCAATATCCGCATCCGCTGGTGGGGCGACGATCAGGGCGCGCACCTGAGCGTGCAGGATTCCGGGATCGGTATCGACAGCAAACACCTGCCGCGCCTGACCGAACGCTTCTACCGCGTCGACTCCAGCCGCAACTCCAACACCGGCGGCACGGGCCTGGGCCTGGCCATCGTCAAACACGTGTTGTTGCGCCATCGCGCACGGATGGAGATCAGCAGTGTGCCCGGCCACGGCAGCACGTTCACCTGCCATTTCGCCCCGGCACAGGTCGCCCAGGCACGGGTCATCAGCGCCGCTGAGTAATGCCGGACTAGGCAATCGCCAGGTCAGCCGCTACATTGGCTGACTTGCGCCTGCCTTTCAGGCGCGAAATTTTCTCTCTTTTGAATCACACGGAACCCGCAAAACTCCATCATGGACCCTTCCCCTGGCTTGTCCCTCGCAACAATTTTCGCCGATTTCGGCATGATTCTTTTCGCTCTGATCCTGGTTCTGCTCAACGGCTTCTTCGTTGCGGCGGAATTCGCCATGGTCAAACTGCGCTCGACCCGGGTCGAAGCCATCGCTGAACAGCACGGCTGGCGCGGGCATATCCTGCGCACGGTGCACAGTCAGCTCGATGCGTACCTCTCGGCGTGCCAGCTCGGTATCACCCTTGCCTCCCTCGGCCTGGGCTGGGTCGGTGAGCCGGCGTTCGCGCACATCCTAGAGCCGCTGCTGAGCGCGGTCGGCGTACAGTCGGCCGAAGTCGTCAAAGGCATCTCGTTCTTCACGGCGTTCTTCATCATTTCCTACCTGCACATCGTGGTCGGCGAACTCGCCCCCAAATCCTGGGCGATCCGCAAACCCGAGCTGCTGTCGTTGTGGACGGCGGTGCCGCTGTACCTGTTCTACTGGGCCATGTACCCGGCGATCTACCTGCTCAACGCCAGCGCCAACACCATCCTGCGCATCGCGGGTCAAGGTGAACCCGGCCCGCATCACGAGCACCACTACAGCCGCGAAGAACTGAAGCTGATCCTGCATTCCAGTCGTGGCCAGGATCCGAGCGACCAGGGCATGCGCGTGCTGGCCTCGGCGGTGGAAATGGGCGAGCTGGAAGTGGTCGACTGGGCCAACTCCCGGGAAGACCTGATCACCCTTGAGTTCAACGCCCCGCTGAAAGAAATCCTGGCGATGTTCCGTCGCCACAAGTTCAGCCGTTATCCGGTGTACGACAGCGAGCGCCAGGAGTTCGTCGGCCTGCTGCATATCAAGGATCTGCTGCTGGAGCTGGCGGCGCTGGATCACATCCCCGAGTCGTTCAACCTCGCCGAGCTGACCCGTCCGCTGGAGCGCGTGTCGCGGCACATGCCGCTGTCACAACTGTTGGAACAGTTCCGCAAGGGCGGCTCGCACTTCGCCGTGGTCGAAGAGGCCGATGGCAACATCATCGGCTACCTGACCATGGAAGACGTGCTTGAAGTGCTGGTCGGCGACATCCAGGACGAACACCGCAAGGCCGAGCGCGGCATCCTCGCCTACCAGCCGGGCAAGTTGCTGGTACGGGGCGATACACCGCTGTTCAAGGTCGAGCGCCTGCTGGGTATCGACCTGGATCACATCGAAGCCGAAACCCTCGCCGGGTTGATCTACGAAACCCTGAAACGGGTGCCGGAAGAGGAAGAAGTACTGGAAGTCGAAGGCCTGCGGATCATCATCAAGAAGATGAAAGGTCCGAAGATCATTCTGGCCAAGGTGCTGATGCTCGACTGACGGGGATTACCGCTTGCCCAACGCAAAGTTGGGCAATGCCCCCAACGGCTGGTTGAACTGATACGGAATCGATACCAGCCCCCCTCCTGTATTGCGCTGTACCACGAAGTGCAGGTGCGGGCCGCTGCTGTTGCCGGTGTTGCCGGACAGCGCCAGCGGACTGCCCACCGCCACTCGCTGACCTTCCCGTACACTCACCGACCCTTGTTTGAGGTGCAGGTACACGCCCATCGTGCCGTCGTCGTGCAGCACCCGCACAAAGTTGCCGGAAGGATCGGTGCCGCGCCCGCTCTGGGCATTCTCGGTCTTCACCACCACGCCAGCCCGCGCAGCGATGATCGGCGTCCCCACCGGCATGGCGATGTCCATCGCGTATTTGTTCTTCGGCCCATAGTGGCTGTAGTCGCCATTGGCGCCCTGACTCAGACGGAACGGCCCGCCACGCCACGGAAACGGATAGCGATAGCTCTGAGCGGCGCCAGCAGGGTCACCGAGGGAATACTGGAACATCGGCGTGTACACCAGCGGCTTGCCGCCGGACACCGCCGTCAGCAATGCCAGCCGCGTGTTGCTGCGTGCCGGCAGCACCCGACGGATCGTTTCCGTCGGTGCGCCACGCACATTGCTCATCCCGGTAAACGCCAGTGCAACCTCGACCGGCGCGTACAAGTCGTTGCGCACGAACACCACGTCCGTGCCCTTCTGCTTCTTGATGTCGAGATAGACCTGACGCTCCAGGCGCTCGACCATCCGGTCCTGAAACACGAACACCTGGGAGCCTTTGCTCGGACGGTCGCTGTACGAAACCACTCCGTTGGCATCGGTGGACTTGTAGATCGTCATGGCCACAGTCGAGGTGGAGGCCATGAACAGACCACAGAAAAACAGCAGGCGCAGGGGCATGGGCAAAACTTCTGTCGAGAAAGGCCTGGGAATGAGCCTAGCAGCTGAAGCAGACCAGGCTAGTCGACAGATGTTTCAAATTTGGCACAGCACAAAACAAAAGGTCGCAGCCCGGGTACTCCCCGCATTGGAATACGATCCGTTGCGGGGATGCCACAGGCTGCGACCTTTTTGGCCGCGACGCTTACGCGCCCGGAACGAAGTGCTTCTGCGCCGTGCCGCGAGCGATCAGGCGGGAGATGTAGTCGAGCTTCTGCGCGTCCTGGTCGACGAAACGGAAAGTCAGTTGCAGCCAGTCGCTGTCGGCTTTCTGCTCATGCGCCACGATGGCGTGCAGGTAGCCGTTGAGGCGGGCGATTTCGGCGTTGTCGCCCTGCTCCAGATCGAGCACGGCGCTGTCGAGGATCTGTGGCAGGGTATCGGTGCGTTTCACCACCAGCAGCGCTTCCTTGATGCTCAGGGCCTTGATCACGCATTGCTGGGTGCCGCTTGGCAGGCGCAGTTGGCCCTGGCCACGACCGCTGGCCGGCGCCGCGGAGGCTGCCGGTGCTTTCACCGGCGGGCTGTTGAGCAGACCACGCTGTGGCGCGGCGGCAGGTGCCGGGGCCGCCGCAGCAGGCTTGGCAAACGGATTCACGGGAGCCGCCGCCGGTGCGGAACCGATGACCGCAGCCTTGCCGCCCGTCAACGCGCTCAGGGAGTCGTTGCCGAACGCCGAGTTCATCTTGGTCGGGGCGCTGTTCATCAGGGTGTCGAGCTTGCCCACCTTGTTCAGGGCCTGCTTGACCTTGGTCAGCAGTTGCTCGTTGGTGAACGGCTTGCTGACGTAGCCGGAAACGCCGGCCTGAATCGCCTGTACCACGTTTTCCTTGTCGCCACGGCTGGTGACCATGACGAAAGGCATGGTCTTGAGGTTGTCCTGCTCACGGCACCAGGTCAGCAGTTCGAGGCCGGACATTTCCGGCATTTCCCAGTCGCACAGGACCAGGTCGAACGCTTCCTTGGCCAGCATGGCCTGGGCCTTTTTACCGTTGACGGCGTCCTCGGTGCGGATCCCCGGGAAGTAATTACGCAGGCACTTTTTCACCAGGTCACGAATGAACGATGCATCGTCCACGACCAACACACTGATCTTGCTCATCCAACACCCCTATTAAAATCCCGGCAAGCATAACGCTGGCTGATGGCACATTGCCAAAACTCTTCAGTCACGCCGGGACTTTTCGTTCGCGGGTGCTGCTTTTTAATTCGTTTTTTAATTCGGATCTGCCTGTGAAAAGCAGAAACAAAAACGCCCGGCCAAAGGGCCGGGCGCTTTTCTCAGGCAATCTTACTTATCGTCAGCATCGCCCGGAACATTAGCGGTTTCGCCGCTTGTCCCTTCAACTTCTTCCTTCATGCGCTTGAGGCCCATGTGGCGCACGTCGGTGCCGCGTACCAGGTAGATCACCAGCTCGGAGATGTTGCGGGCATGATCGCCGATCCGCTCCAGCGAACGCAGCACCCAGATAATGCTCAAGACCCGCGAGATAGAGCGTGGGTCTTCCATCATGTAGGTCGCCAGCTCGCGCAGGGCGGTCTTGTATTCGCGGTCGATGATCTTGTCGTACTGCGCCACCGACAACGCCAGATCGGCGTCGAAACGGGCAAATGCGTCCAGCGCATCACGGACCATATTGCGCACCTGGTCGCCGATGTGACGCACTTCGACGTAACCGCGCGGCGCTTCACCTTCCTCGCACAGCTGAATCGCACGACGGGCGATCTTGGTCGCTTCGTCGCCGATGCGCTCCAGGTCGATCACCGACTTGGAAATGCTGATGATCAGACGCAGGTCGGACGCCGCCGGCTGACGACGGGCCAGAATGCGCAGGCATTCTTCGTCGATGTTGCGTTCCATCTGGTTGATCTGGTCGTCGATCTCGCGCACTTGCTGGGCCAGGCCCGAGTCGGCTTCGATCAGCGCGGTGACCGCGTCGTTGACCTGCTTCTCGACCAGCCCGCCCATGGCCAGGAGGTGGCTGCGCACTTCTTCCAGTTCGGCGTTGAACTGCGCGGAAATGTGGTGGGTAAGGCCTTCTTTACTAATCATGTTGGCGTCCTTGGAGCGTCCGGTAAGGTGCGGCGGGCCGCAGCGTCAATTCAGTGAGCGACAACCAGCGTCTGCTAGCCGTAACGACCGGTGATGTAGTCTTCGGTCTGCTTCTTGGCCGGATTGGTGAACAGGGTATCGGTATCGCCGAATTCAACCAGTTTGCCCATGTACATGAACGCCGTGTAGTCGGACACCCGCGCCGCCTGCTGCATGTTGTGGGTCACGATGACGATGGTGAACTTGGACTTGAGCTCGTAGATCAGCTCTTCGACTTTCAGGGTCGAGATCGGGTCGAGTGCCGAGCACGGTTCGTCGAGCAGCAGCACTTCCGGTTCCACGGCGATGGTACGGGCGATCACCAGACGTTGCTGCTGACCGCCGGACAGGCCAAGGGCCGAGTCATGCAGGCGGTCTTTCACTTCGTCCCACAGGGCCGCGCCTTTCAACGCCCACTCGACGGCTTCGTCGAGGATGCGTTTCTTGTTGATGCCCTGGATGCGCAGGCCGTAGACCACGTTCTCGTAGATGGTCTTCGGGAACGGGTTAGGCTTCTGGAACACCATGCCGACCCGGCGACGCAGCTCGGCCACGTCCTCGCCCTTGCGGTAGATGTTGTTGCCGTAGAGGTTGATCGCGCCTTCGACGCGGCAGCCGTCCACCAGGTCGTTCATGCGGTTGAAGGTACGCAGCAGCGTGGACTTGCCGCAGCCGGACGGGCCGATAAAGGCGGTCACGCGCTGTTTCGGAATGTTCATGCTGACGTCGTACAGCGCTTGTTTCTCGCCGTAGAACAGGCTCAGGCCCGGCACTTCGATGGCCACGGTTTCCTGCTCGAGGTTCAGGCTCTGCTTGTCGCGGCCCAGGGCAGACATGTTGATGCCGTGGGTATGTGTTTCGTGCTGCATGGGAGGCTCCCTGTGCTAACAAATTCGGTTCGGTTGGCTGCCGGGAATCAGGCCGGCAGCCCTTCAATTCTTGTAACGGCGATCAGCTGTCCAGTGCCTTGTACTTCTCGCGCAGGTGGTTACGAATCCACACTGCCGACAGGTTGAGCACCGCAATCACCAGCACCAGCAGCAACGCGGTGGCGTACACCAGCGGTCGTGCGGCTTCGACGTTCGGGCTCTGGAAGCCGACGTCATAAATATGGAAGCCCAGGTGCATGATCTTCTGGTCCAGGTGCAAGTACGGATAGTTGCCATCCACCGGCAGCGACGGCGCCAGTTTCACCACACCCACCAGCATCAGCGGCGCCACTTCACCGGCGGCGCGAGCCACGGCGAGGATCATGCCGGTCATCATCGCCGGGCTGGCCATCGGGATCACGATCTTCCACAGGGTTTCAGCCTTGGTCGCGCCGAGGGCCAGCGAGCCCTCACGCACGGTGCGAGGAATACGCGCCAGGCCTTCTTCGGTGGCCACGATCACCACCGGCACCGCCAGCAGCGCCAGGGTCAACGAAGCCCAGAGCAGACCCGGCGTACCGAAGGTCGGCGCCGGCAGCGCTTCCGGGAAGAACAAGCGGTCGACCGAACCACCCAGCACGTAAACGAAGAAGCCCAGACCGAACACGCCGTACACGATCGCCGGAACACCCGCGAGGTTGTTCACCGCGATCCGGATGATCCGGGTCAGGGTGTTCTGTTTGGCGTATTCACGCAGGTACACCGCCGCCAGCACGCCGAACGGGGTCACGATCATCGCCATGATCAGGGTCATCATCACGGTGCCGAAGATGGCCGGGAAGATCCCGCCTTCGGTGTTCGCTTCACGTGGATCGTCGGACAGGAACTCCCAGATCTTGCTGAAGTAGAAACCGACCTTGGTGAAGGTGCTCATGGCGTTCGGCTGGTAGGCGTGAACCACTTTGCCCAGACCGATTTCGATTTCCTTGCCGTTGGCATCCCGAGCGGTCAAAGCGTCACGGTTGAACTGCGCGTGCAGATCGGCCAGACGTGCCTCGACATCTTGATAACGGGCGTTCAGCTCGGCGCGCTCGGCATCCATGTCCGCTTGCGCGGTGGCGTCGAGCTTGCCTTCCAGTTCCAGTTTGCGACCGTGCAGACGGATGCGCTCGAGACCGGCGTTGATCGCACCGATGTCGGTTTTTTCCAGCGACTTGAGCTGCGCGGCGAGGCCGTTCACGCGGTTGATCCGCGCTTGCAGCTCAGGCCAGGCCGCTTCGCCTTCGGCGATCACCTTGCCATCCTGTTTGACGTTGACCAGGTAGCCGTAGAAGTTGCCCCACTCGCGACGCTCGATCGCCATCAGCTCTGGCGGCGTGGTCTGGTTGGTCAGCCACTCACCGACAATCCAGGTGAAGTCGTTGCCGTTCAGGTCACGGTTGCCGACCTTGATCAGCTCGCGGGTCATGAATTCCGGGCCGGCGTCCGGCACCGGCAGACCGGCGCTCTTCAGACGTGCACGCGGCACTTCTTCTTTCTGCACCACTTCGCCGATGACCAGGTGATTGGCCTGGCCCGGCACGTCGTAGCTGGCATGCACCAGATCCGCCGGCCAGAAGTGACCCAGACCGCGCACGGCAATCACCGCCAGCAGGCCAATGGTCATGATGACCGCGATGGACACCGCGCCACCGCTGATCCAGACGCCCGGGGCGCCGCTCTTGAACCATCCATTCAGGGAGTTCTGTTTCACAGACTTCTACCTTTCTTAAAGCGACGAGTATTTCTTGCGCAGACGCTGACGAATCAGTTCCGCGAGGGTGTTCATGACGAAGGTGAACAACAGCAGCACCAGCGCCGAGAGGAACAGCACGCGGTAGTGGCTGCCGCCGACTTCCGACTCCGGCATTTCCACCGCGACGTTGGCGGCCAGGGTGCGCAGGCCTTCGAACAGGTTCATTTCCATGACCGGGGTGTTGCCGGTGGCCATCAGCACGATCATGGTTTCGCCGACCGCACGGCCCATGCCGATCATCAGCGCCGAGAAGATGCCCGGGCTGGCGGTCAGGATCACCACGCGAGTCATGGTCTGCCAAGGCGTCGCACCGAGGGCCAGCGAGCCCAAGGTCAGGCCGCGCGGCACGCTGAACACGGCGTCTTCTGCGATCGAGTAGATGTTCGGGATTACCGCGAAGCCCATGGCCAGACCGACCACCAGAGCGTTGCGCTGGTCGTAGGTGATGCCCAGGTCGTGGGAGATCCACATGCGCATGTCACCGCCGAAGAACCAGTTCTCCATGAACGGGCTCATGTACAGCGACAGCCAGCCCACGAACAGGATCACCGGGATCAGCAGCGCACTTTCCCAACCGTCCGGAACTTTCAGGCGGATCGACTCAGGCAGGCGGCTGAAGGTGAAGCCGGCCACCAGAATGCCGATCGGCAGCAGCATCAGCAGGCTGAAGATGCCCGGCAGGTGCCCTTCCACATACGGCGCGAGGAACAGGCCGGCGAAGAAACCGAGGATCACCGTCGGCATCGCTTCCATCAGCTCGATCACCGGTTTGACCTTGCGGCGCATGCCCGGGGCCATGAAGTACGCGGTGTAGATCGCAGCAGCGACAGCCAGCGGCGCCGCCAGCAGCATCGCGTAGAACGCAGCTTTCAGGGTGCCGAAGGTCAGTGGCGACAGGCTCAGTTTCGGTTCGAAATCGGTGTTGGCGGCGGTCGATTGCCAGACGTATTTAGGCTCGTCGTAGTTCTCGTACCAGACCTTGCTCCACAACGCGCTCCACGACACTTCCGGGTGCGGGTTGTCGAGCAGCAGCGGTTGCAGCTTGCCGTTCGCCTCGACGATCACACGGTTGGCGCGAGGCGACAGACCAAACAGGCCCTGACCTTCGACCACCTGATCAACCAGCAAGGTGCGGTGCGCGGTGCTGTGGAACACGCCGAGCTTGCCGCTGGCATCCAGGGCAACGAAGCCTTTGCGGCGCTCTTCGGCGGTGATTTCAACGATCGGCGTCTTGCCCATCTGGAAGGTGCGGATCTGCTTCAGACGCAGCTCACCATCGGTGTCGCGGGCCATGAACCACTGGGCCAGACCACCGGTGGAATCACCGACGATCAGCGAGATACCGCCCACCAGCTGGGTGGAGGCGGTGACTTGCGCGTCAGCGTTTTCCAGCAGTTTGTAGCGACCGTTGAGGCTCTTGTCGCGCAGGCTGAACACGTCGGCCTGGGCACGGCCGTTGATCACGTAGAGCCATTGCTGACGCGGGTCGACGAAGATGTTTTTCACCGGCTCAGTCATCTGCGGCAGATCGATACGCTTCTGCTCGTTGGTGACTTCGCCGGTCATCATGTTTTCTTCGCTGGTCAGCGACAGCACATTGAGTTGCGAACCGGTGGAGCCAACCAGCATCAGGGTCGAGTCGGTGGCGTTGAGGCTGACGTGCTCCAGCGCCCCGCCGCTTTCGTTCACCGCGATCGGCGTGTTGCCGTACGGGTATTCGATGGCCGGGGTGATGGTTTTCTTGCCGTCCGGGTAGCTGACTTTATAGGTGTGACGGAACACCAGCGCCTGACCGTTGGACAGGCCCACGGCCACCAGCGGATGACCCGGCTGGTCTTCACCGATGGAGGTCACACTGGCGCCTGCCGGCAAAGGCAGATCGACGCGCTTCAATTCAGCGCCACTGTCGATGTCGAAGAACAGCGCCTGGCCCTTGTCGGAAACGCGCATGGCCACCTGATTCTGCTCTTCGAGCGAAATCATCAGCGGCTTGCCGGCGTCCTGCATCCAGGCTGGGGTGATAGCGTCTTTCGCGGTCAAATCAGCACCCTTGAACAATGGCGCGACGACGTAGGCGAGGAAGAAGAAGATCAGGGTGATGGCTGCCAGTACCGCCAGACCGCCGACGAGGACGTACCAGCGGGTGAAGCGATCCTTGAGCGCGCGAATGCGGCGCTTGCGTTGCAACTCAGGCGTATTGAAGTCAATGCGCTTGGGAGGGTTCGTAGTCATTTTGGAATTGGCCAGATCATTCATGCGCACACCCTAGCGATCCTGTATGACAGAAAGATGACAATGCAGTGACGCACCAAATCCGCCGCCAGCAGGGCACTGGCAGTGGATAAAAGAATTCGGGGAGTGTGGGGGCCGGGCCGCTTGCGGGCCGGGCCCCACACGTGAGTCAGGCGGGGTTCACCCCTGACTCAGTTTGTTACTTTTTTGCGACTTCAGCGCCGCCTTCCTGCAGACCCAGGTCAGCCAGTGCTTTTGCAGCAACCTTGGCTGGCAGTGGGATGTAGCCGTCTTTCACGACCACTTCCTGGCCCTGTTTCGACAGAACCAGTTTCACGAACTCGGCTTCCAGCGGAGCCAGAGGCTTGTTCGGGGCCTTGTTCACGTACACGTACAGGAAGCGGGACAGTGGGTACTTGCCGTTCAGGGCGTTTTCTTCGCTGTCTTCGATGAACTCGGTGCTGCCTTTCTTCGACAGAGCAACGGTTTTCACGCTGGCGGTCTTGTAGCCGATGCCCGAGTAACCGATGCCGTTCAGCGAGGAGCTGATCGACTGCACGACCGAAGCCGAACCTGGTTGTTCGTTGACGTTAGGCTTGTAGTCGCCTTTGCACAGGGCTTCTTCCTTGAAGTAGCCGTAGGTGCCGGATACCGAGTTGCGACCGAAAAGTTGAACCGGCTTGTTGGCCAGGTCGCCGGTCACGCCCAGGTCACCCCAGGTTTTCACTTCGGTCTTGGCGCCGCACAGACGGGTGGACGAGAAGATCGCGTCAACCTGTTCCATGGTCAGGTGCTGGATCGGGTTGTCCTTGTGTACGAAGACAGCCAGGGCGTCCACGGCAACCGGGATAGCGGTCGGCTTGTAGCCGTATTTCTGTTCGAAGGCCGCCAGTTCGGTGTCCTTCATCTTGCGGCTCATCGGGCCCAGGTTGGAGGTGCCTTCGGTCAGCGCAGGTGGCGCGGTGGCGGAGCCAGCGGCCTGAATCTGGATGTTTACGTTCGGGTATTCTTTCTTGTAGTTCTCAGCCCACAGGGTCATGAGGTTGGCCAGGGTATCGGAGCCGACGCTGGACAGGTTGCCCGACACACCAGTGGTCTTGGTGTAGCTCGGGATCGACGGGTCAACAGCGGCGAACGCGTTGGCGGTCGCAACGCCAGCAGCGACAAAAGTCATTGCCGCCATCAAACGCTTCAGTTTCATGCCTTACTCCTAGCAGATAGGGGGTGTTAAGTCGGGGCCAAGTATCAGCAGGCCGTGTGAACACTCTATGGCTGAAATATGACAATTGGATGAAAGGCCAGCATCCCCTGTCGGAAGGCTGGCCTTTCAGTTGTAACTGAAGGTGTGAGGCGGATTTACCGACCCTTGCTCCACAACCACGCGCCGACCAGGATCCCCATCCCGCACAGCACCGCCACGTAATAGGCAGGCCCCATCGCACTTTCTTTGAGCAGCAGGCTGACCACCATCGGGGTCAGGCCGCCGAAGATCGCGTAAGCGACGTTATAAGAGAAGGACAGACCGCTGAAGCGCACCACCGGCGGGAACGCCTTGACCATCACGTACGGCACCGCGCCGATGGTGCCGACCAGAAAACCGGTCAGCGCATACAGCGGGAACAGCCAGTTCGGGTGATCGGCGAGGCTGTGATAGAAGGTCCAGGAGCTGATCAGCAGCCCCAGGCAACCGAACACAAACACGCGACCGGCGCCGAAGCGATCTGCCAGCGCGCCGGAAATGATGCAGCCCAGGCTCAGGAATACGATGGCCAGGCTGTTGGATTGCAACGCGGTGGTCGGCGAGAAGTGATAGACCGTCTGCAGCACGGTCGGGGTCATCAGGATCACCACGACGATGCCGGCGGAGAGCAGCCAGGTCAGCAGCATCGAAACCGCGATGGCGCCACGATGGTCACGCAGCACCGCGCGCAGCGGCACTTCTTCGGCCAAGGCCTTGCGCTGTTGCAATTCAGCGAACACTGGAGTTTCGTGCAGCCAGCGGCGCAGGTAAACCGAGAACAGGCCGAACACGCCGCCCAGCAGGAACGGAATCCGCCAGGCGTAATCCGAGACTTCCACTGGCGTATAGATGCTGTTGATCGCAGTGGCGACCAGCGAACCCAGCAGGATGCCGGCGGTCAGGCCGCTGGTCAGGGTGCCGCAGGCATAGCCGACATGCTTTCCAGGCACGTGTTCGGAAACGAAGACCCACGCCCCCGGCACTTCGCCGCCAATCGCCGCGCCCTGGATCACGCGCATCAACAGCAGCAGGATCGGCGCCCACATGCCGATCTGCGCGTAAGTCGGCAGCAGGCCCATGATCAGGGTCGGCACGGCCATCATGAAAATGCTCAGGGTGAACATCTTCTTGCGCCCCAGCAGGTCGCCGAAGTGGGCCATGACGATCCCGCCCAGCGGCCGCGCGAGGTAACCGGCGGCGAAGATGCCAAAGGTCTGCATCAGGCGCAGCCATTCAGGCATGTCGGCCGGGAAGAACAGCTTGCCGACCACGGTGGCAAAGAACACGAAGATGATGAAATCGTAAAACTCCAGCGCGCCCCCCAGGGCCGATAGCGACAGAGTCTTGTAGTCATTGCGGGTCAACGGTCGTGCGGGTTGGTCGGGCTGCGCGAGGCTCGAGGGCGCTGTGGTCATGGCAAGGTCTTCTCTTATAGTCGGATCTGCCGCCACAACAACGCTGGCTGTGGCTCGGGCAGGTTCGGCACCATAGCAAATTGTTCGAAAAAGCACATAGAGGCGCGTATTTGACGGTCGAAATGAGAACCGGACGGTCGTCGCGGAGTCTACCGACCGATATACTCGCAACCTTGCTCCGGTTTGTAAGGGGTTGCTGTGCGAAAACGTCGTTGGCCCGACCTTTGCTCGGGATTAGCCGGTTTCGCAGAGTTTCTCCTTAGGCGCCTGATGGAAAACGTGACGAACGTAGTATGTTCGGTGCTGAATCGTTTTTCCCGAAGACGGCTACCACCAGCAATACCAAACGATGAGTCACGGGTCAGAGGCACCCCCGGCATGATAGAGCTCGAACAAGAAGATCCGATCCCGCAAGGCGACCTGGCCCTGCAAATCACCGCGCTTCCTCGCGAAACCAACGGCTTTGGCGATATTTTCGGCGGCTGGCTGGTGGCGCAGATGGACCTGGCCGGCACCGCAATGGCCAGCCGCGTTGCCGGTGGTCGTGTCGCGACCGTCGCCATCGATCGCATGGCGTTTCTGGTGCCGGTGGCTGTCGGTGCGCAATTGTCCTTTTATACCCAGACCCTGGAAATCGGCCGCAGCTCGATCCAGATGATGGTCGAGGTGTGGAGCGACGATCCGCTGTCCAGCGAGTGGCGTAAAGTGACTGAAGCGGTGTTCGTGTTCGTTGCCATTGATGGCAGCGGTCGTACCCGTTCGGTTCCGCCACGCGCACGTTAAACCTCACGGCCGTTTGCAGGTCGATAGTCGTCCAAGTTGCTGATTCGAGAGTTGTCCCATGAACACGCCCAACGTTGAAGCCGTGAAACTGGATGAACTGAACTGCTGGCGCATCCGCCACGGTCAGGCCGAAGTGCTGGTCGCCCAGCAAGGCGCGCACATCCTCAGTTATCAGGTGGACGGCCAGCCGCCGCTGATCTGGCTGAACGACAAGGCCGTGTTCAAGACCGGCAAGAGCATCCGCGCCGGCGTGCCGGTGTGCTGGCCGTGGTTCGGCGTTTTTGCGCGTAACCCGCAGAGCGTTCAGGCAATGCGCGTCAGCGAAGAGCCGGCCGCCGCTCACGGGTTTGTCCGGGCGATGGATTGGGAACTGGGCGGTATCGAAACCGAGGGCGAAAGCCTGAAAGTGGAATTCAAGCTGCCCTACCCGGAAGGCGGTTTTCCGGGCTGGTCGCATCAGGTCGACCTGACCCTGACCCTGCGCCTCGACGATCAACTGCACATCAGCCTGACCAGCCACAACCGGGGTGCCGACACCGTCAGCATCAGTCAGGCGCTGCACAGTTATTTTGCGGTCAGCGATGTACGCAATGTGCGGGTCGAAGGCGTGGATGGCCTGGATTACATCGAGACCCTGGATGACTGGAAGACGCACAACCAGCACGGTGACTTGCGCTTTGCCGGGGAAACCGACCGCATCTACCTCGACGCCCCGCCACAACTGAGCATCGTCGATCCGGCCTGGGAACGGCGCATCGTGCTGACTGCTACCGGTTCACGCACGGCCGTGATCTGGAACCCGTGGATCGACCGCGCCGCCGCGTTCAGCGACATGGACAATGACGGCTGGCAGCGCATGCTGTGCATCGAGACCGCGAACGTGATGGACGATGTGGTGAGCCTGGCACCGGATGCCAGCCACACCATGGGCGTCAGCGTCGGCAGCCAGCCACTCTGAAAACAAAAATCGCAGCCCTGAGGCTGCGATTTTTTTTGCTGCTCGGGATTACAGATCCTTTTCCTGCACCACCCGCACCTTGTCCGCGTCCAGCGCATACGCCGCATCGGCCAGGTCATTGCTGACCTTTTCAATCTTCAGCGTGCCGGTCACCCACAGTGGCGTATAGATGTCGTCCAGCTTCAATCCTTTTGGATAACGCACCAGCACCAGTTGATTCGGTGGCGGTGGCGGCACGTGGATGCACGCGCCCGGGTACGGGACCAGGAAAAACAGCGTGCTGCGGCCCTTGGCGTCAGACTCCAGCGGCACCGGATACCCGCCAATGCGGATGTGTTTGTCGTTCATCGACGCCACGGTCTTGGTCGAATACATCACCGCCGGCAAGCCTTTGGCCTGTTTCATCCCGCCCTTCTCGGTGAAGGTGCCGGTGGCTTCCGGAGAGTTGTGGTCGATTTCGGGCATGGCCTCGAGGGCTTTCTGATCCGACTTGGGCATCAGTTCCAGCCAGTCGGTTTCCGGCAGATCGCCGGCGTGAGCCAGACCGCTGCCCAGCAAAAGGAGAGTCAACAGAAGACGGCGCATGAAGGTGCTCGGTAAAGGATGCTCGAATAAGAAGGGAACGCTGAATCGCCGAGCATTCTAGCCCTCCCCGCCGGATTGGCAGAGAGGGCTTTGTCGCTTTGGATCAGTTCTTTTTGATCAGGCCGTAGATCACCAGCAGGATGATCGCGCCGACCAGCGCACCGATGAAGCCTGCCCCCTGGCTCGCGTGATAAATGCCCAGGGCCTGGCCGCCGTAAGTGGCCGCCAGCGAACCGCCGATACCGAGCAGGATGGTCATGATCCAGCCCATGCTGTCATCGCCCGGTTTCAGGAACCGTGCCAGCAGGCCAACGATCAGGCCGATAAAAATGGTTCCGATAATTCCCATGGCATTTCCCTCTGATTGATTGGCTATAGCCTAGCCAGACTTTGGCATCCTGCCATCAGAGAACGGCGGCCCTTAATGGTTCCGCCGTTGCCACATGAAACTGTTTTTACTCGGCGATCAGCGCTTCGACCTTGAGGATCTGCTGCTCGAGGGTCGCCTTGTCCTTGCAACGCAGGTTGGCGTGACCGACCTTGCGTCCGGCCTTAAACGCCTTGCCGTAGTGATGCAAGTGGCAATCGTCGATGGCGATGACTTTTTCAACCGGCGGAACGACACCGATGAAGTTGAGCATCGCGCTCTCGCCGACCTTGGCGGTCGAACCCAGAGGCAGACCGGCTACGGCCCGCAGGTGGTTTTCAAACTGGCTGCACTCGGCGCCTTCGCTGGTCCAGTGCCCGGAGTTGTGCACGCGCGGGGCGATTTCGTTGGCCTTGAGGCCACCGTCGACTTCAAAGAACTCGAACGCCATCACGCCAACGTAGTCCAGCTGCTTGAGGACGCGGCTGGAGTAGTCTTCGGCCAGGGCCTGCAACGGGTGATCGGTACTGGCGATCGACAGCTTGAGGATGCCGCTGTCGTGGGTGTTGTGCACCAATGGATAGAACTTGGTCTCGCCATCACGGGCGCGCACGGCGATCAGCGACACTTCACCGGTGAACGGCACGAAGCCTTCCAGCAGGCAGGCAACGCTGCCAAGCTCGGCGAAAGTACCGACCACATCTTCAGGCTTGCGCAGGACTTTCTGGCCCTTGCCGTCGTAACCCAGAGTGCGGGTTTTCAGCACGGCCGGCAGGCCGATCGAAGCAACGGCGGCGTCCAGATCGGCTTGCGACTGGATGTCGGCGAACGCCGGGGTCGGAATCCCCAGGTCCTTGAACATGCTCTTCTCGAACCAGCGGTCGCGAGCGATGCGCAGGGCTTCGGCACTCGGGTAGACCGGTACGAATTGCGAAAGGAATGCCACGGTTTCAGCCGGGACGCTTTCGAACTCGAAGGTCACCAGATCGACTTCATCGGCCAACTGACGCAGGTGATCCTGATCGCCGTAATCGGCCCGCAGGTGTTCGCCCAGCGCAGCGGCGCAAGCGTCCGGCGCGGGGTCGAGGAAAGCGAAGTTCATGCCCAGCGGGGTGCCCGCCAGAGCCAACATGCGACCCAACTGGCCGCCACCGATTACACCGATCTTCATCTCAACAACCTCAGGCAATACGTGGGTCTGGATTGTCCAGGACGCTGTCTGTCTGCTCGGCACGGAAGGTTTTCAGTACCGCGTGGAATTGTGGATGCTTGGCGCCGAGGATGCTCGCCGACAGCAGTGCTGCGTTGATCGCGCCCGCCTTGCCGATGGCCAGGGTGGCAACCGGAATGCCGGCCGGCATCTGCACGATCGACAGCAGCGAATCGACACCCGAGAGCATCGCCGACTGCACCGGTACGCCCAGCACCGGCAGGTGGGTCTTGGCCGCACACATGCCTGGCAGGTGGGCTGCGCCACCGGCACCGGCGATGATCACCTCGATGCCGCGGCCTTCAGCCTCTTCGGCGTACTGGAACAGCAGATCCGGGGTGCGGTGGGCGGAAACCACCTTGACCTCGTACGGGATGCCGAGCTTTTCCAGCATATCGGCGGTGTGGCTAAGGGTGGACCAATCGGACTTGGAGCCCATGATCACGCCAACCAGTGCACTCATCGTCGCGCCTCTTCTCTCTGGGCGCCCGCAGGCGCGTCAAAAACAACAAGCCACGCAGAATGCGTGGCTTGTTGTAGGAAAAATGGCCGGGCGAACCGGCCGAAGGCCGCGCAGTATACCGCAAAGAAAGCAATAAACAGCCCCCGTTACGACCATCTGTCATCTGCCGCAAAAGCCCGGTTTTATTGACTCGAAGGTCAGTGGCCGGGACATGTTTTCACGCACCGGCTGTACCTTGCGCCGCGCCGCCCTCCAGCTTGCGCCACAACAACCGCACATTGGCCTTTCGCACCAGCGCGCAGCGGTACAGGCGAATCTCCAGCGGCACATGCCATTGCGGACCGCCGCAGACCACCAGTTCGCCACGGGCGAGTTCGTTGCGCACACTCAGTTGCGGCACCCAGGCAATACCGAGACCTTCGAGTGCCATGCTTTTAAGGCTGTCGGCCATGGCGGTTTCATAAATAGTGGTGAAGCGCAGCGCACGCTGGCGCAACAGCCCGTTCACCGAACGCCCGAGAAACGCCCCGGCGCTGTAGGCCAGCAACGGCACACTGGCCTCACCTTCGAGATCGAACAGCGGTTTGCCACCGGCATCCGCCGCGCACACCGGAAGCATTTCGGTCTGCCCCAGGTGCAGCGACGGGAAAATTTCCGGGTCCATCTGCATCGCTGCGTCCGGGTCGTAGAACGCCAGCATCAGATCGCAGCCACCTTCACGCAGCGCATGCACCGCGTCACCGACGTTGGTCGCCACCAGCCGCGTGGCAATGTTCAGGCCTTCGTTGCGCAGTTGCGCGATCCAGCGCGGAAAGAAACCCAGCGCCAACGAGTGCGCCGCCGCCACCTGAATCACTTCACCCTGCCCACCTTCCAGATGATGGAGGTGGCGCAGCACTTCACCTAGCTGTTCGACCACGGTGCGCGCGGTCACCAGGAACAATTGCCCAGCCGCCGTCAGTTCGACCGGCGTGCGCGAGCGATTGACCAGCGTCAGCCCGAGGGCCGCTTCCAGGCTGCGGATCCGCCGACTGAAGGCAGGCTGAGTCACGAAGCGCCGCTCGGCCGCCTGCGAGAAGCTGCGGGTGGCGGCCAGAGCACTGAAGTCCTCGAGCCATTTGCTTTCCAGATTCATCACGTCCTCCCGGACACGCACCAAAACAGGTCACACGTCTGCCGCGCACGCGGCGTCACACGGGCATTATGCCGAATGTGCATAGGGCAGTGCTTAACAGCATTGGCCCAAATTTTCCCACAAGCCTAGCATTCGCAGCGTTCCGGCACAGACCGGGTCCATATCGAGATGATTTCTATCATGTCCTCCGCTGCATCATTCCGCACAGAAAACGACCTGCTTGGCACCCTCGAAGTACCTGCTCAAGCGTATTACGGCATCCAGACCCTGCGAGCGGTGAACAACTTCCGTCTCTCGGGCGTTCCGATTTCGCACTACCCGAAGCTGGTTGTCGGTCTGGCGATGGTCAAACAGGCCGCTGCTGACGCCAACCGCGAGCTGGGTCACCTGAGCGAAGCCAAGCACGCTGCCATCAGCGAGGCCTGTGCACGTCTGATCCGCGGCGATTTCCACGAAGAGTTCGTGGTCGACATGATTCAAGGTGGCGCCGGTACCTCCACCAACATGAATGCCAACGAAGTGATCGCCAACATTGCTCTGGAAGCGATGGGTCACCAGAAAGGCGAGTACCAGTACCTGCACCCGAACGACGACGTGAACATGGCGCAGTCGACCAACGACGCCTACCCGACCGCGATCCGCCTGGGTCTGTTGCTGGGTCACGACGCGCTGCTGGCCAGCCTCGACAGCCTGATTCAGGCCTTCGCGGCCAAGGGTCAAGAATTCAACCACGTCCTGAAGATGGGCCGTACCCAACTGCAAGACGCCGTGCCGATGACCCTGGGTCAAGAGTTCCGCGCTTTCGCCACCACCATGGGCGAAGACCTGGCCCGTCTAAAGACGCTGGCCCCGGAACTGCTGACTGAAGTGAACCTGGGCGGCACCGCGATCGGCACCGGCATCAACGCCGACCCGCGCTATCAGGCCCTGGCCGTACAGCGTCTGGCCCTGATCAGCGGTCAACCGCTGGTTCCAGCCGCCGACCTGATCGAAGCCACCTCCGACATGGGCGCCTTCGTGCTGTTCTCCGGCATGCTCAAGCGCACCGCGGTCAAGCTGTCGAAGATCTGCAACGACCTGCGCCTGCTGTCCAGCGGCCCGCGTACCGGCATCAACGAAATCAACCTGCCGGCGCGTCAGCCAGGCAGCTCGATCATGCCAGGCAAGGTCAACCCGGTTATTCCGGAAGCCGTGAACCAGGTTGCATTCCAGGTCATCGGTAACGATCTGGCGCTGACCATGGCGGCCGAAGGCGGCCAACTGCAACTGAACGTGATGGAGCCGCTGATCGCCTTCAAGATCCTCGACTCGATCCGTCTGCTGCAACGCGCCATGGACATGCTGCGCGAGCACTGCATCGTCGGCATCACCGCCAACGAAGCGCGCTGCCGTGAGCTGGTCGAACACTCGATCGGCCTGGTCACCGCACTGAACCCGTACATCGGCTACAAAAACGCCACCCGCATCGCCCGTATCGCCCTTGAAAGCGGCCGTGGCGTGCTGGAACTGGTGCGCGAAGAAGGTCTGCTCGACGAAGCCATGCTCGCCGACATCCTGCGCCCGGAAAACATGATTGCTCCGCGTCTGGTGCCTCTGAAAGGCTGATCCGACGCGTTACTTGTAGCACCGCTCACCAGGTCGAGGGACTAGACACCTCTCACCTTTTGAGGGCTTGGGGAGTCTTCCCCAAGCCCTTTTTTTTAACTGTTTGAACCTGAGAACCGTATGTATGGAGGCTGGCCAAAAAGCCAGCTCCCAGACAAACCCGACGCCGGTAACGTCGGGTGTTTCAAAGCCTCGTTTCGTCGCTTGCACCACAACCGTGCAGACGGGCGCCGCACTGATCGGTATAGTGCCGCCCCTCTTCGCGTGAGCGGTCGTCGGTAACGAGGCCATAACCCATGCGAAACCCGAACTAATAACAAACCCGCGAAATGGAACCGGGACGAAACCCTCGCCTCGCCTGTCGTGCCGAACGCACACCGGTGTAACGCGATGTTTCTGACCATCCAGTATTTGCTTAAACAAAAAACAGCGAGGAAAAATCCATGCTCGAAGTCATCAACGACTTCCTCTCAGGGAAAGTACTGATCGCGCTCATTGTCGGGCTCGGTAGCTACTTCACGATTCGCTCGCGTTTCGTTCAATTGCGCCACTTCTTCCACATGTTCGCGGTGTTCCGCGACAGCCTCAAGGGCAGCGCCGGGCAACTCAGCTCGTTCCAGGCCCTGATGCTCAGCCTTGCCGGCCGCGTCGGTGCAGGCAACATCGCCGGTGTCGGTATCGCCGTGACCCTCGGTGGTCCGGGCGCGGTGTTCTGGATGTGGGTGACCGCACTGGTCGGAATGTCCAGCAGCTTCTTCGAATGTACCCTGGCCCAGGTCTACAAGCGCGCCGACGGCGACGGCCTGTACCGTGGTGGTCCGGCCTACTACATCCAGCACGGCCTGAAGCTCAAAGGCATGGCGGTGGTCTTCTCCATCCTGCTGCTGGTCACCTACGGCTTCGCCTTCATCGGCCTGCAGTCCTACACCGTGACCCATTCGCTGCAGAACGCCTTTGCCTTTGACCCGCAACACACCGGTATCGTCCTGGCGGTGCTGCTGGCCATCACCTTCATCGGCGGTATCAAGCGCATCGCCTCGGTGTCCGACCTGCTGGTACCGATCAAGACCCTGGCCTACATCGGCGTGACCCTGTACGTGATCGGCACCCAGATCGAACACGTGCCAGCCATGCTGGAAACCATCTTCAAGAGCGCCTTCGGTCTCGACCCGGCCTTCGGCGGTCTGCTCGGCAGCGCCATCGTCATGGGCGTGAAGCGTGGCGTGTTCGCCAACGAAGCGGGCCTGGGCAGTGCGCCGAACGTCGCCGCCGTGGCTGCCGTGAAGCACCCGGGCGCTCAGGGCGTGGTTCAGGCTTTCAGCGTGTTCCTCGACACCTTCGTGATCTGCACCTGCACCGCGCTGCTGATCCTGCTGTCGGGCTTCTACACCCCGGGCTTCGAAGGTGACGGCATCGTCCTGACCCAGAACTCGCTGGCCGCCGTGGTCGGTGACTGGGGCCGCATGTTCGTCAGCGTCGCTCTGTCGCTGTTCGTCTTCACTTGCATCCTCTACAACTACTACCTGGGCGAAAACAGCCTGCAGTTCCTCACCCGCAACCGCGCCGCGCTGATGACTTTCCGCGGTCTGGTGCTGGCACTGGTGGTCTGGGGTTCGATGCAAGACCTGTCGACCGTGTTTGCGTTCGCCGACATCACCATGACTTGCCTGGCCTTCGTCAACCTGATGGCCCTCGCCCTGCTGTTCAAGGTCGGCATGCGTGTGATGCGCGACTACGACGAACAGCGTCGCGCCGGCGTCAGCCAGCCAGTGTTCGACTCCAGCAAGTTCACCGACCTGGATCTGGACCTGAAGGCCTGGCCTGCCAATCCGTCAGCCGACACCCAGGCCAACGCTCAGCCGCAAGGCATCCCCGCAGCGCAACGCTGATCGGGTAAAAACCGGGCGCATGTCTTGCGCCCGGCGTGACACAAGCGGCGGTCGGCGTCATGCTCGACCGCATGCTGTCTTCGTTCAGGAGAACTCCCCATGAATTCCTCGACCTACCCTGCCGCCCAGCACGTCATGGTGCTCTACACCGGTGGCACCATCGGCATGCAGGCCAGCGCGAACGGCCTGGCCCCGGCCTCCGGTTTCGAAGCGCGGATGCGCGACTTCCTGCACAGCCAGCCCGACCTGGTGGTGCCGCAGTGGCGTTTTCGCGAGATGTCGCCGCTGATCGACAGCGCCAACATGACCCCGGCCTACTGGCAGCAACTGCGTGAAGCGGTGGTCGATGCTGTCGATGTGCAAGGCTGCGACAGCGTGCTGATCCTGCACGGCACCGACACCCTGGCCTACAGCGCCGCCGCCATGAGCTTCCAGTTGCTCGGCCTGCATGCCCGCGTGTGCTTCACCGGCTCGATGCTGCCGGCCGGCGTCACCGACAGCGATGCCTGGGAAAACCTCAGCGGCGCGCTGGTCGCCCTCGGCCAAGGCCTGGCGCCGGGTGTGCATCTGTATTTTCACGGCGAACTGCTGGCCCCGACCCGTTGCGCGAAAGTGCGCAGTTTCGGCCGCCATCCGTTCAAACGCCTGGAGCGTCAGGGCGGCGGCGTGAAAGCCAACTCGCTGCCAGCCGCGCTGAACTACAACCAGCCCAAGCAACTGGCCAGGGTTGCCGTGCTGCCGCTGTTCCCGGGCATCGGCGCCGAGATCATCGACGGCCTGCTCGACAGCGGCATTCAGGGTCTGGTGCTGGAGTGCTACGGCAGCGGCACCGGGCCAAGCGACAATCCAGAGTTCCTCGCCGGCCTAGGCCGGGCGCGGGATAAAGGTGTCGTCGTAGTTGCGGTCACGCAGTGCCATGAAGGCGGTGTGGAACTGGATGTGTATGAAGCGGGCAGCCGCTTGCGTGGGGTTGGCGTGCTGTCCGGCGGCGGCATGACTCGCGAAGCAGCGTTCGGCAAGTTGAACGGACTGCTCGGTGCAGGTCTTGAGACAGCCGAAGTGCGGCGCCTGGTCGAACTCGACCTGTGCGGCGAGCTCATCTGAGACCTCGTCATCCCCATGTGGGAGCGGGCTTACTCGCGAAAGCGATGCCTCAGATACGTTGATGTCGTCCGACACAACGTATTCGCGAGCAAGCCCGCTCCCACAATTGACTCTTCGTCCGGCATATAACTTGCTGCGTTCCAGCTATCCCAAGGCTGGAAGATCTTATGCTCCACTCCCACCTCACCACCCTCAACGCCGTCTCTCTGGTGCTCAACACATTCAGGGATCAAGGCCTGTCCAGCGAAGCACTGCTGGCCGGCAGCGGCATCAGCGCGGCGGATCTGAACCGGGCCGACACCCGCATCACCACCAATCAGGAGATGCAGGTCTGCGCCAACGCAGTCGCGCTCAAGCATGACATCGGCCTGGAGCTGGGCCGGCGCATGCATGTTTCCTGCTACGGCATCCTCGGTTACGCACTGCTCACCTGTGCCACCTTCGGTGACGCATTGCGGCTGGCGATCCGTTATCCGGCGCTGCTGGGAACACTTTTCGAACTGAGCCTGGAGGACGATGGCGAGCGCGTCTGGTTCGTTGCTGCCGATTACCGCGAAAGCCCGTCGATGGCCGTATTCAACGCGGAGTTCTGCCTGGTGTCGCTGAAAGTCATCTGCGACGATCTGCTCGGCCATCCGTTGCCACTGCTCGCCACAAGGTTCGAACACGCTGCGCCGGATTACCGCGACAGCTACGCCGAGCATTTCGACGCGCCCCTGCACTTTGGCGCCAAGGACAACGCCTTCGCCTTCGACCGGCGCTGGCTCGATCAACCGCTGCCGCTGGCCGACATCATCACCCACCAGGCCATGGCCGAGCGTTGCCGCAAGCAGAACACCGAGTTCACTGGCCGGCAGGCGTGGCTGGGGCGGATCCGCCAGTTGCTCAGTGCGCAACTCAACGCCGCACCGGGGCTGGAAGGCCTGGCGCAGCAGATGAACTGCTCGCCGCGTACCTTGCGCCGGCATCTGAAAGACATGGGTTGCAGCTATCAGGAGCTGCTCGACGAACTGCGCTTCGAGCGAGCCAAACAGATGCTTTGCGAGGATCAGTTGCCGATCTACCGCATCGCCGAGACCCTGGGTTTCAGCGAGACCGCAAGCTTCCGACATGCGTTCGTGCGCTGGAGCGGCGTAGCGCCGAGTCAGTTCCGTCCACACGGTTAAACCGTCGAGGGGCGATATCAGGTCAGTATTTTTGGCCACATCGATCCCCTTTTGGCCTCTCTGGCCGTTCTCCGATTCGCCCCGCGCCGCAACACTGGGGTCAACCGAATCAGCCCCTGCGGAGAACAACAAATGCTGACGATCTACTCTGACGATCACCACCTGCACCATGGCCGCTGCGAATTGATCGACGGGCAACTCAAGCCTTGCTTTGAAATGCCGTCACGCGCCGACCACGTGCTGCAGCGGGTGAAAAACCAAAACCTCGGCCCGGTCGAGGCGCCGAAGGATTTCGGCCTCGGGCCGATCGAGCGCATCCACAGCCGCGACTACCTCGACTTCTTCAAAGGCGCCTGGGCGCGCTGGACCGAATTCAACACCGACGGCGACTTGCTGCCCTACACCTGGCCTGCACGCACTCTGCGTCAGGTCAAACCGACCAGCCTGCATGGCCAGATCGGCTATTACAGCTTCGATGGCGGCGCACCGATCACCGCCGGCACCTGGCAAGCGGCGTACAGCGCAGCGCAAGTGGCGCTGACCGCACAAGCGGAAATCCAGCGCGGTGCGCGCGGAGCCTTCGCCCTGTGCCGTCCGCCGGGACACCACGCCGCCGGCGATTTGATGGGTGGATATTGCTACCTCAATAACGCCGCCATCGCAGCGCAAGCGTTCCTCGATCAGGGCCACAAGAAGGTCGCGATCCTCGACGTCGACTATCACCACGGCAACGGCACCCAGTCGATTTTCTACGAGCGCAGCGATGTGCTGTTCACCTCGATCCACGGCCACCCGGAAGCGGAATTCCCGTTCTTCCTCGGCTACGAAGACGAGCGCGGTGAAGGGGCCGGCGAAGGCTTCAACTTCAACTATCCGCTGCCGGCGGGTTCCGGCTGGGATGTCTGGAGTGCGGCGCTGGATCAGGCCTGCCAGGAGATCGACAACTACGGCGCCGACATCATCGTCGTGTCGCTGGGCGTCGACACCTTCAAGGACGATCCGATCTCGCAATTCAAGCTCGACAGCCCGGACTACCTGGCCATGGGCAAGCGCATCGCTGCCCTCGGCAAACCGACCCTGTTCGTCATGGAAGGTGGCTACGCGGTGGAAGAAATCGGCATCAACGCGGTGAACGTGCTCGAAGGTTTCGAACAATGAACAGACTCAAGCACTTGATCGCTCCCGCACTGTGCGCGGCGCTACTGAGCGGCGCGGCCCACGCCGAAGAACGCACCCTGCGCGTCTACAACTGGTTCGACTACATCACCCCCAAGGCCCTGGAAGACTTCAAGACGCAGAACGCCCAGACCAAACTGGTCTACGACATCTTCGACACCAATGAAGCGCTGGAAGCCAAGCTGCTGACCGGCAACTCCGGCTATGACGTGGTGGTGCCGTCCAACGTATTCCTGGCCAAGCAGATCGAGGCCGGCGTGTTCCAGCCGCTGGATCGCAGCCAGTTGCCGAACTGGAATCACCTCGACCCGAAACTGATGAAGCTGATCGAAGCCAACGACCCGGGCAACAAGTTCGCCGTGCCGTACATGTACGGCACCATCCTGATCGGCTTCAACCCGGCCAAGGTCAAGGCGGCGCTGGGCGACAACGCGCCGGTGGACAGCTGGGATCTGATCTTCAAAGAAGAGAACATCAGCAAGCTCAAGCAGTGCGGCGTCGCCCTGCTCGACTCGCCGTCGGAGATACTGCCGCTGGCCCTGCAACACCTCGGCCTGGATCCCAACAGCAAGAACCCGGCGGACTACGCCAAGGCTGAAGCGCTGCTGATGAAGATTCGCCCGTACGTGACCTACTTCCATTCGTCCAAGTACATGGCCGATATCGCCAACGGAGACATCTGCGTCGCGGTCGGCTATTCCGGCAGCTTCTCGCAAGCCGCCAACCGCGCCAAAGAGGCGAAGAACGGTGTGGTGGTCGACATGCGCCTGCCGAAGGAAGGAGCGCCGATCTGGTTCGACATGCTCGCCATTCCCAAGGGCGCAAAGAACCCGCAGGACGCCTACACCTTCATCAACTACCTGCTGCAACCGCAGGTGATCGCGCCGGTCAGCGACTTTGTCGGTTATCCGAACCCGAACAAGGACGCCACGGAACATGTGGATCCGGCGATCCGCAACAACCCCAACCTGTACCCGACCGATGCGGCGATGAATACGCTCTATACCCTGCAACCATTGCCGCGTGATGCGGAACGGGCACGCACCCGGGCGTGGACCAAGATCAAGTCCGGAACCTGAAACGTTCCAACCTACCAAGACCCGCACCGGCGGGTCTTGGGATACCAACGGTCTGTGTTCAATGACCCCAGGCTTGCCGCAAACGGGCCAGAGCCGATTCGATCGCCGGCTCCGGCACCGCCGCAAAACCCAGCACCAGACCGGCGCGCTGATCAAGCGGCGTCGTCGAGTCCGGCAGCCAGTATTTGCTCAAGCCATGGATTTCCACCTCCACGCTGGCGGCCTGCTCGATCAGTTGCTGCTCACGGGCCACGCTGTCGACCGCCACGGTGAGATGCAATCCGGCCGATACCGCGGGCAATTCCCCAACACCCGCCAGGCCATGTGGCCAACCATTGATCAGAGTGTTACGCCGGCTCAGAGCTGCCCGGCGCATCCGCCGGATATGCCGCTGGAAGTGCCCGGCGGCCATGAACTCGGCCATCACCGCTTGAGTGCTCACTTCCGAATGCCGGACATCCACCGCCCGCCGCTGCGCAAAGGCCTGCACCAGCCCCGGCGGCAGGACCAGATAACCCAGCCGCAGCGCCGGGAACGCAACTTTGCCGAAGGTGCCGACGTACAGCACGCGGCCCTGTCGGTCGAGCGCGGCCAACGGGGCCAAGGGCGCGCCGGTGTAGCGATACTCGCCGTCGTAGTCATCCTCGACAATCCAGCCCCCGGTGCGCTCGGCCCAGGCCAGCAATTCCAGGCGTCGCGCCAGGCTCATCACCACTCCGGTCGGGTATTGATGAGACGGCGTGACATAGGCCACCTGGCAATCTTCGGCGGCGGCCAGCGCTGCGCAATCGATGCCCTCCTCGTCCACCGCAATGCCGTGCAATCGACCGCCGGCCAGCGCGAAGGCATGACCCGCTGCGCGGTAGCCGGGATTCTCTATACCCACCCCTGCGCCCGGCTCCACCAGCAACTGTGCACAAAGGCTGATTCCCTGCTGCGCACCACTGGTGATCACAATTTGCTCAGCCGAACACTGCATGCCACGCGAACTGCGCAAATAAGCAGCGATCAGACCGCGCAGGCGCGCATCACCCGTCGGGTCGCCGTAACACAGTTGCTGCAAATCGGGTTTGCGCCAGAACGCCGCGTTCAGCTTGGCCCAGACATCGAACGGGAACAGATCGAACGCCGGAACACCGACCCTGAATGCCCGTGGCGGACCACTCGGCGGCGTCGGTAAATGGTTCCGTTCAAGCCGCTGCATCGCACCGCTGTGGATAACTTTGCTGGATAAATCCCCAGTGGAATCTACCGATTTTGTGGATAAGGTTGTGGGTAAGCCTGTTGAAAACCCTGTGGATACTTTTGTGGATAGTTTTTTCACAGACGTTGAAGATTGCGGCAACTGCGCCACGTATGTCCCGTCCCCCACCCGTCCTTCGATGAAGCCTTCGGCGTACAGCTGATCGTAGGCACGCACCACACTGTTGCGGGAAATCGTCAATGCCGCCGCCAGATCGCGACTGGCCGGCAGGCGCGTGCCGCTGGCCAAGCGCCCGTCGAGTACTCGCAGGCGCAAGGCCTGATAGAGCTGGCGGCTCAGGCCTTTGCGGCGGTCGAGTTCAATGCCGGCGGGATTGAACGGCAGCGAAAGCGTGGTCGAATCGGGCATGACAATGGACCTATGAAATTGGTCATCAATGGCTCTTACAACAGACCAATAGCCTGCCTAGGATGCAGGCATTCGCCAAGGAAAATTTCTCCATGTACACGCCACGCGCCTTTGCCATCGACGACTTGTCCCAACTGCATGAACTGATCCTCGCCACCCGCCTCGCGATTCTGGTGACTCACGGCGAACAGGGCTTGCAGGCCAGCCATGTGCCGGTGCTGCTGCATCGTGAACAGGGTCCGAAGGGTACGCTGTACGGGCATCTGGCCAAGGCCAACCCCCATTGGAAAGACCTGCGCGACGGTGCCGAAGCCATGCTGATTTTTCCCGGAGCCGACGCCTACGTCAGCCCGGGCTTTTATCCGAGCAAGGCCGAGCACGGCAAAGTCGTGCCGACCTGGAACTACGTCGCCGTACACGCCTATGGTCACGCCGAAACCTTCAGCGATGGCGGCCGGTTGCTGGACATCGTCAGCACCCTCACCGATCGCCATGAGGCCGGCCGCGCCCAGCCCTGGTCGGTCGACGATGCCCCGGCCGATTACATCGACGGCATGCTCAAGGCCATCGTCGGGTTCGCCATTCCCATCGACCGCCTCGAAGGCAAGCGCAAGCTCAGCCAGAACCGCAGCGCCGAAGATATCGCTGGCGTGCGCGAAGGCCTGGCCGCCAGCCCAGACATCAACGATCAAACCCTCGCTCACTTGATGCGTTAAGGAAATCACCATGAGTCAGATCGAAATCCGTCCGGTCAGCGCCGCCGATCACGCGGCGTGGCTACCGCTGTGGCAGGCCTACCTGCGCTTCTACAACACGGAATTGCCGGACGCCGTCAGCCAAAGCACCTGGCAGCGCTTTCTCGACCCGAACGAACCGACCCACGCCGCCCTCGCCTGGGCCGACGGCAAAGCGGTGGGCATGGTGCATTTCATCTACCATCGTTCGAACTGGAGCATCGAAAACTCCTGCTACCTGCAAGACCTGCTGGTGGAGCCGCAAACCCGTGGCACCGGCGTAGGTCGTCTGCTGATCGAACACGTCTACGCCACCGCCAAGGCCGACGGTTGCTGCAAGGTGCACTGGCTGACCCACGAAACCAACGCCACCGCGATCCAGCTTTACGAGCGCATCGCCGAGCGCCCGGGCTTCATCCAGTTTCGCAAAGCCATTTAAGGAGCCAAACGCATGACGATTACTCTCGCCGACTGGAAAGGCGTGCCGCCGCCCTCCACCACCTTGATCGAAGGCCGCTTCATCCGCCTGGAAAAACTCGACCCGGCACGCCACGGCGACGACCTGTTCAATGCCCTGCAAGGCCCTGGCGCCGACCCGAAACTCTGGGATTATTTGCCCTACGGCCCGTTTCCGGAACGCAGCGCTTTCAATGACTGGCTGAACAACCACGCCGCCCACAGCGATCCGTACTTCTTCAGCGTCATCGACCGCGCCAGCGGCCAGGTACAAGGCATCCTCAGCCTGATGTCGATCGTCCCGGCCCAGGGCCGCATCGAAATCGGCCACGTCACCTTCGGCGCCCCGATGCAGCGCTCGCCGAAAAGCACCGAGGCGGTCTACCTGCTGGCCAAGGAGTCCTTCGCCCTCGGTTACCGCCGCCTCGAATGGAAATGCAACAACGGCAACGCCCGCTCCAAATACGCGGCCGAGCGGCTGGGTTTCAGCTTCGAAGGCGTGTTCCGCCAGCACATGGTGGTCAAGGGCCAGAACCGCGATACCGCGTGGTACTCGATCCTGGACTCGGAATGGCCGGCGATTGCCGCCGGGTTCGAGCGCTGGTTGAGTGATGAGAATCAGACGGCGGATGGGCAGGTGAAAGGGTTGGTGGAGTGCCGCGGCTGAGTATGTAAACGCAAAGAGGGAAGCCCCCGACGGCGAGTACGGAAGTTGAAGGGGTTTCCTGTCTGTTATTGCTTCATCTGCAACGAATTGCAGATGAAGCACTCAACTCGCAGACATATCTGCAAAAGAATGCACATCGCCCAGACATCATTCTGTAAACCCCCTCCGCTATACAGAACGCCCTCGCTAATAACTAAAAGGACGTTCCCCCATGCCGCTCCCGCCTCAGCGCCTGTCGCTCGCCACCGCCCTGTTGATCGCCACCAGCGCCGCCCACGGCAAGAATGTCGTGATCGACACCGCCACCACCGCGTCGCAGACATTGGGTGGCAACGACACCCTGACGATTTCGGCGCCGGGCAGCATTACCAACAGCGGCAAAGCCGTGAGTCTCAAGGATGGCACCAACGGTGTCGGCGTGATCATCGATAACGCGGGCAAGATCATTTCTACCGGTGGCCGGGCGATTGATAGCAGCGGCGACCTGACCCAGGCGCGCAACTACGCCATCTACAACCGCAGTGGCGGGCAGATTCTCGGTTCCAACGACGCGATTCGCATCGACAGCAACTTTGTCAGCGGCAGCCTGTTGATCGACAACAGCGGCACCATTCGCTCGACCACAGGCCAGGGCCTGGATCTGGATGCGTTGCGCAGCGACGGGGTTAAAACCACCATCATCAACCGTGCGGGCGGGCTGATTCGTGGTGACGCCAGCGACGGCATGAAGACCGGCGCCAATGCGACCATCAGTAACTATGGCGAGATCTCCACGGGTGACTCGCACAACGCCGACCAGAAGTTCGACGGCATCGATATCGACACCGCGACCGGCGTCAGCGTGACCAACTACGGCGTGATTTCCGGCGGGCGTCATGGCATCACCACTGACCTGGGGGCGACGCTGGTCAACTACGGGCAGATCACCGGGCGCAACGGCTCCGGCTTCGGTTCCGACGGCGACGGCACGGTGATCAACCACGGCACCATCACCGGAGCATATTCCGGGTTGCAACCCAATGGCGACGGCGATGGCGTGGACATCGACAAGATCGCCCACATCGAAAACTACGGCACCATTCAGGGTGTCGGCGCCGGAGGTGTGGACAAGGGTGGTTTTGCCAATGGCAGCGAAGGTATCGCGTTGGGTGGCGGTTACATTCTCAACGCCAAGGGTGCGCTGATCAGCGGTGCCAACAGCGCCATTCTGGTGGACGACGGCAGCGGTGGTTCAGGACTGGCAGCCACCACGCTGGAAAACTACGGCACGATTCAGGGCCTCGACGGTTTCGGGGTGAAATTCGTCGGTGAGTTTGCCGACAACGTGATCAACGGCGGCACCATCAGCGGCAGCAACGGCCTGGCGCTGGACCTGGGCGGTGGCAATGACAGCCTGACCCTGCGCAACGGCAGCCGCTTTGTCGGCGTGGTCGATGGTGGCAGCGGTTACGACCGCGTAGTGATGGATGACGCAGCCGGCGGCAGCTTCGGTGCCAGCCGCAATTTCGAATGGCTTGAGGTCAAACAAGGCGCCTGGACCCTGACCGGCAGCGGCGATTTCAGCGACGGCGGTGCCGTGCGCAACGGCGCCACACTGATCAACCAGGGCGGCATCGCCGGCGACCTGACCGTGGACGCCGGCGGTGTGTATGCGGGTGGTGGTTCGGTAGGCAACCTCAACGTTAATGGCACATTGCGCACCGACACCCGCCTCGGCACCGCGACCATCGTGCACGACTTGAACATGGGCAGCGCATCCACCCTCGCCTACGGCGTCAACGCCGATGGCAGCAGCGCGCCGATCCAGGTCGGCGGCACGGCCAACCTCAACGGCGCGACGCTGGCGGTCAATCCCGGCAGTGGCACGTATCCGTGGCAAAGCCATTACACGGTGCTACAAGCTGCGCGGGTCAACGGCACGTTCGGCACGGTCACCAGCGACTACGCGTTCCTCACGCCGACGCTTGCCTACACGCCGACTCAGGTCGACCTGACCTATACCCGCAATGACGTAGCGTTCAATGAATTCGCCGTCACCGGCAACGGCAGCAACGCCGCCAACAGCCTGGCCTCGATGGGCAAGAACAACGCGCTGTACAACGCTTTGCTCAACACCACTCAAACCAGTGCAGGCGCGGCCATCGAGCAACTGGCCGGCGCCAGCAACGCCAACCTGACCAGCGCCACCCTCGGCGCCAGCAGTCAGGTCGGCAGCAGCATGCTCTCGGCGATGCAGCAAATGGGCGGCAGCCCCGGCTTGATGGTCGGCCTCGATCAGCGCGACACGCCGATCCTCGCCGCCAACGGCGTACAGTCCGAAGCGCGAAACCTGAATGATCCGAACGCCCAGGGCCGGCTCTGGCTGCAGGCCATCGGCGGCTACGGCAAGCTCGAGGGCGAACATGGCAATGGCAGTCTGGAACAACGCACCAAGGGCAGCGTACTCGGTGCCGACTGGGCACTGAATCCACAATGGCGACTGGGCGTGCTCGGCGGCTATTCGAAGACCGATCTGGACGCCACCGGTGTCGATGGCAATGTCGAGAGCTGGCACGCCGGAGTCTACGCCCAGCATCAAAACGGCCCGATCGCCTTGCGTCTGGGCGCGGCTTACAGCGGTCATCAGGGCGAGAGCAAGCGCACGGTCGCGTTCAACGGTTTCAGCGACCGCCCCAAAGGCGATTACGACGCCGACAGCCAGCAAGCCTTCGCCGAACTCGGCTACGCCATGGGCAGCGGTCGGCTCAGCGCCGAACCGTTCGCCAGCCTCGGCTACCAGCGCTATCACCGCGACCGCTATCAGGAAAAGGGTGGCACGGCGGCGTTACAAGTCGACAGTCAGACTCAGGACAACTTCAGCAGCACCGTCGGCCTGCGCCTGGCGCACCTGAATTCGCTGGAAAACGGCATGAGCCTGACCCCACGCATGGCGGCAGGCTGGAAACACACGTATGGCGATGTCAGCAGCTCGACCCGTCAGGCATTCGTCGTGGGCGGCACCGCGTTCAGCGTCGAAGGCAGCTCGCTGGATCGTGACAGCCTTGTCCTCGAGGCAGGCCTGGACCTGGGCGTTTCTGCGCGGCATACGCTGGGCATTGGCTACAGCGGCGAGATTGGCAGCAACAGTCGTAATCACGGGCTGATCGGGCAGTGGCAGATGAACTTCTGAATGCTGTAGGCAAATGTTCCACGCAATGAAAGCAAAAGCGGCTCGTTAAGCAAAACGGGCCGCTTTACTGTCACGTCAGTCGACAATCCCTGCATGCTTGGCAGATCCGACTGACATCGATGCCCAGGCACCCCGTTTTAGAGTTCGACCTCCCAACACGGAGGTTGACCCGATGCCTGTTCGACATACACACCGACTTCACCATCTGGCCGTCGCTATTGCATTGACACTCGGCTATACGGGGATCTCACTGGCGCAGGAGTCCGTTCTCGTTCCTGATCCGCCACCCGAACAAAAACCGACGCCAGGACTATCAGCGCTCGACGCATTTATCAAAGCCCCGGACACGCTTACGACTACCGTCAAGAGCGGGCAAAAGGCAAAAGACGGCATTTCCCTGCAACTGAGTGATGCAAACGACCTGGTAATCGTGAAGCCTCGTGGCAGCTTCGCCGGGATCGTTGACGGAGGCGCCGGAGTTAACGTTCTGCAACTCGATGCCAAGGAAGGAAAACTCGGCGAATCACGCAACTTCGAGAGACTGGAGGTCAAACAAGGCGCCTGGACGCGCTCAGGTTCGGAGGACTTCAGCACCGGAGTGCTGATACGCGCCAAGGCATCCCTGGTTAACGAAGGGCATATTCTGGGTGGAGCAATGACCGAGGGCCTTTTCATCAACAGAGGCCAGATTGATCACGGAGTCACGGTTCTCCCCGGCGGGGATCTGACTCACTCGGGGCTCATTGCCGGCAACGTGGATGTGCAGGAGAACGGTCATTTCGCCGGCAGCGGTGTCGTCGGCGGCCTGAATGTGCAGGGACGATTTTCCGTTGACGAGGTGTATGGCGCACCCAGGATCAGGGGCGACCTGAACTTGTCGCGCCCGGCAGTATTGGCCTATTCGGTCGATGCTTCCGGCAACAGCCCGACCATCATCGTCGAGGGCACTGCCAGCCTCGGGGATGCGACCCTGAAACTGGTCGCAAGCGGCGACTATCCACAAAGCAGTCAGCACACCATCATCGAGGCCGGCAAGGTCGAGGGCCGGTTCGGCACCATTGAAAACAATCTGGCCTTCATGACGCCAACCCTGGATTACGATGATCCCAAGCGGGTCGGCCTGACCTATGCCCGCAATGAGGTGCCCTTCGAGCAAGTCGCCACCAGCGACAATAGCCGCGAGTTCGGTAAAAGCATTGAGCCTCAGGTGTCGCCAGCCCCTTCCCCTGTTCAAACTCAGGCTCCGGCCGAAACGCCGGAATCTGCCGAACCTCCCCGGCAAGCGCAAACTCTGCAACCCCCTGCCACGCCTCAGACGCCGGCGGTTTCAACCACTGCGCGCAACACCGCCGTCGCGGCACTACTCACCACCGACAAAGCCACGGCCGCCATCGCCCTCGATCAACTGGCAGGCGGCAGTAACGCCAACCTCGCCAAGGCAACCCTGAGCAGCATCGCGCCGGTCAGCGCCAGCCTGCTGTCGGCCATGTACCAACTCGATATTGCCAATGAGTCACCGGGAAACTCACCACGTCATGCAGCCGGCAACGCAGACACCGGCAGGGTCTGGCTGCAAGCCCTTGGACATGGAGGGAAACTCGATCGCGATGTGCAACCCATGCAGTACTCCACCAAAGGATTGCTTTTGGGTACGGACTGGCGCGTTAGCGAAGAGTGGCGCCTGGGGTTGATGGGGGGCACCTCCGACACGCGCATGGACAGCAAGGCACTGGACGGCGGTCTCGAGAGTTGGCACCTGGGCGCTTACGCCTTGCGTCAGACGGGTCAGCTGTCACTTCGTCTCGGCGCAACCTGGAGCAGCCATGAGGGCAGCACACGCCGCGAAGTCGCGTTCGGTCGCTTTCATGACCGACTCAAGGGCAGCTACCACGCCAGTACCCAGCAAGCGTTCATCGAGTCGGGATACAACCTGGGAGGTGTCAACGCTAGTATCGAACCCTTTGCCGGCATCGGTTACCAGCGCTACCAGCGCGACAGTTTCACCGAGACCGGCGGGGCTGCGGCACTCAAGGTTCATGATCAATCCCAAGGCAACCTCAACACCACCGTCGGCCTGCGCATGGCGAAAGTCAGTACGCTTACTAACGGGATGCGCCTCACGCCACGATTCAGCGCGGGATGGAAGCACGTTTACGGCCAGACCTACACCAGCACCCGCCAACGCCTGGTCACTGGCGGCCATGACTACACCGTTTACGGCGCAGAGCTGGATCGCAACAGTCTGAAGCTTGATACCGGGCTGGATCTGACAGTCTCGAACAACCACACGCTGGGTGTCGGTCTGACCGGAGAGCTCGGCACCGACAGCCGCAACCATGGTGTATCAGGCCAGTGGCGAATGGCGTTCTGAGTCCCGGTCAGTCGCTGCCGCTCACTGCGGCAGCGACTGAAAGGCAAAAAAAGGGGAGCACATGCCCCCCCGAGGTTTAAAGCGTTGTATCGAGGCCGTTATCTCAGCCTTCGATCTCGATCAGGATTTCGCCCGGGTTCACCCGGTCGCCCTTGGCAACGTGAATGGCGGTGACCTTGCCGGCAATCGCAGCCTGGACTTCGGTTTCCATCTTCATCGCTTCGGTGATCAGCACAGCCTGTCCCGCCTTTACGGTGTCGCCTTCCTTGACCAGCACATCAACGATGTTGCCCGGCATGGTGGTGCTGACGTGGCCCGGTGCCGAAGCTTGCTTGCGCTTGCTGCTGCCGCCGCTGACAAATTCGTTGAGCGGTTCGAACACCACTTCTTCCGGCATGCCGTCGATGGACAGATAGAAGTGACGCTTGCCTTCGGCCTTCACGCCGACACCGGTGATGTCCACACGGTAGGTTTCGCCGTGGACGTCGATGACGAACTCGGTCGGTACGCCCTCGCCGCCAGCCGAAGCCACCTTGCCCGCTTCCGGGATCGGCAGCAGCACTTCCGGGGTCAGGGTGCCGGCAGCACGCTCTTCGAGGAACTTGCGCCCGATGTCCGGGAACATGGCGAAAGTCAGCACGTCTTCTTCGGACTTGGCCAGCGCACCAATGTCGGCACGCAGCTTGGTCATTTCCGGCTTGAGCAGATCGGCCGGACGTACGTCGATCACCTCTTCGCTGCCGATGGCCTGACGACGCAGCTGCTCGTTCACGGTGCCCGGCGCCTTGCCGTAGCCGCCTTGCAGATAGAGCTTCACCTCATTGGTGATGGTCTTGTAGCGCTCGCCGGCCAGCACGTTGAAGAACGCCTGGGTGCCAACGATCTGCGAAGTCGGGGTCACCAGTGGCGGGAAGCCGAGGTCTTCGCGCACGCGCGGGATCTCCGCCAGCACTTCGTTCATACGGTTGAGAGCGCCCTGCTCTTTCAACTGGTTGGCCAGGTTGGAAATCATCCCGCCCGGTACCTGGTTGACTTGAACACGGGTATCGACGGCGGTGAATTCGCTTTCGAACTGGTGGTACTTCTTGCGCACGGCGTAGAAGTACAGGCCGATTTCCTGCAGCAGTTCCAGGTTCAGACCGGTGTCGAACTCACTGCCCTTGAGGGCGGCGACCATCGACTCGGTGCCCGGGTGGCTGGTGCCCCAGGCGAAGCTGGAGATGGCAGTATCGATGTGGTCGGCGCCGTTTTCGATAGCCTTCAACTGGCACATCGCGGCCAGACCGGCGGTGTCATGGGAGTGGATGAACACCGGCAGCGATTGCTCGGCCTTGAGGGCCTTGACCAGTTCGCCGGTGGCGTACGGAGTCAGCAGGCCGGCCATGTCCTTGATCGCCACGGAGTCGCAACCCATGGCTTCCATTTGCTTGGCCTGGGCGACGAATGCGTCGATGGTGTGCACCGGGCTGGTGGTGTAGGCGATGGTGCCCTGGGCATGTTTGCCGGCAGCCTTCACCGCCTCGATTGCCACGCGCAGGTTACGCACGTCGTTCATCGCGTCGAAGATGCGGAACACGTCGATACCGTTGACCGCAGCCTTGGCGACGAACGCCTTGACCACGTCATCGCTGTAGTGGCGGTAGCCCAGCAGGTTCTGCCCGCGCAGAAGCATTTGCAGACGGGTGTTGGGCAGCGCGGCGCGCAGTTGGCGCAGACGCTCCCACGGGTCTTCTTTCAGGAAGCGCACGCAAGCGTCGAAGGTCGCGCCGCCCCAGACTTCCAGCGACCAGTAGCCGACCTTGTCCAGCTTGTCGCAGATCGGCAGCATGTCTTCGGTGCGCATTCGGGTGGCGAGCAGCGATTGGTGGGCGTCGCGCAGGATGGTGTCGGTTACGAAAATCTTTTTAGTCATTGTTCTATTCCTCACAGGCCTGCGTGGGCGGCGATGGCGGCGGCGATGGCCAGGGCCAGCTCTTCGGGTTTGCGCTTGATCGAGTAGTTGGTCAGTTCAGGGTGGCTTTCAACGAAGCTGGTATTGAACTGGCCGCTACGGAATTCCGGGTTGCGCAGGATTTCCTGGTAGTACGCGGCGGTGGTCTTGACCCCTTGCAGGCGCATGTCGTCGAGGGCGCGCAGACCACGGTCCATCGCCTCTTCCCAGGTCAGTGCCCACACAACCAGTTTCAGGCACATCGAGTCGTAGAACGGCGGGATGGTGTAGCCGGTGTAGATCGCCGTGTCGGTGCGTACGCCCGGGCCGCCGGGGGCGTAGTAGCGGGTGATCTTGCCGAAACTCGGCAGGAAGTTGTTTTTCGGGTCTTCGGCGTTGATCCGGAATTGCAGGGCAAAACCGCGATGCTGGATGTCCTCCTGCTTCACCGACAGTGGCAGGCCGGAGGCGATGCGGATCTGCTCGCGGACGATGTCGATCCCGGTGATTTCTTCGGTGATGGTGTGTTCCACCTGCACCCGGGTGTTCATCTCCATGAAGTACACCTCGCCCTCGGCGAGCAGGAACTCCACGGTGCCGGCGTTCTCGTAACCCACAGCCTTGGCCGCACGCACCGACAGGTCGCCGATGTAGGCGCGCTGTTCCGGGGTCAGTTGCGGGCTCGGGGCGATTTCGATCAGCTTCTGGTTGCGGCGCTGGATCGAGCAGTCACGCTCGAACAGGTGCACCACGTTGCCGAAGCTGTCGCCGAGGATCTGCGCTTCGATGTGTTTCGGATTGACGATGCATTTTTCCAGGAACACTTCTGCCGAACCGAAAGCCTTGGTGGCTTCGGAAATGACCCGAGGGAAATTCTGTTCGAGTTCTTCGCGGCTGTTGCAGCGACGGATACCGCGACCGCCACCACCGGAAGTGGCCTTGAGCATCACCGGATAACCAATGCGGTCGCCTTCGGTCAGCGCCTCTTCAATGCCCGAGACGTTGCCTTCAGTGCCCGGCGTAACCGGTACGCCAGCCTTGATCATGCTGCGGCGTGCTTCGGTCTTGTCGCCCATGCGGCGGATGACTTCCGCCGACGGGCCAATGAATTTGATACCGCGTTCAGCGCAAATGTCTGCCAGCTCGGCGTTTTCCGAGAGAAAACCGTAGCCAGGGTGCAGTGCATCACAGCCGGTTTCCACGGCCAGGTTCACCAGTTTGCGCGGGTTCAGGTAACCGGCCAGCGGCTCGGCACCAATGCTGTGGGCCTCGTCCGCACGCTTCACATGCAAGGCATGCCGGTCGGCGTCGGAAAAAATCGCAACCGAGCGAATGCCCATCTCGGCGCAGGCACGCACGATTCGTACGGCAATCTCACCACGGTTGGCGATCAGGATCTTTGTTATCACTTGGAGGTTCCCTTGAGCCGGTGGTACCCACGACCTGCTAGACCCAGGTCGACGCGTGACCAAATGTTTCAATCTGGTCGCGGCTTCACACTAGCGCTCACAAGGGATTAACAAAAATGAATAAAAATTGGGTCAGGCATAAGTAAAGACTTATAGTCATCGCATCAGCCCGCGGCCAGAGTCGGTAGAAAATGCGTAAGTCCTTGATGCGTATGACATTGCGTCAATTGCAGATCTTCAACGAAGTGTGTGATTTACGCTCCTACAGCCGTGCAGCCGAGGAAATGTCTCTCACACAACCGGCCGTCAGCCTACAGATTCGTCAGCTGGAAGAGCTGATCGGGCAGCCGTTATTCGATTACGTCGGCAAAAAACTCTACATGACCGAGGCGGCAGAAGCACTTCAGCGTGCAAGCCGCGACATCTTCGGCCGCCTGGAGAATCTCGACATGCAGCTGTCAGACATGCAGGGCTCGCTGCAGGGCCAGTTGAAACTTGCGGTGGAATCCAGCGCCAAATACTTCGTGCCGCACCTGTTTGCGGCGTTCAAACGCCAGCACCCGGAAGTGAACCTGCAACTGACCGTGGTCAACCGCGGCCAGGTGATCCGCCGCCTCTCCGACAACCGCGACGATCTGGTGATCATGTCGATGGTGCCGCAGGACATGGGCCTGGAGTTCCTCCCCTTCCTCAACAACCCTATCGTGGCGGCTGCCCGACCGGACCATCCGCTGGCACACATGGGGCCACTGCGTTTGCAGGATCTGGAACCTTACACTCTACTGATTCGCGAACCCGGCTCGGGAACGCGACTGGCTTGCGAGGAGTACTTCAAGGAGAAACGCGTGCACTTCACCCAGACCCAGGAAGTGGCGTCGGCCGAAGCCCAGCGTGAGTGCGTATTGGCGGGTCTGGGCCTGGCGCTATTGACGCGCCACGCCCTGAACCTGGAGCTGGCGACCGGCGGCCTGGTGGAGCTGCCGGTCGAAGAATTGCCGCTGTTGCGCAGTTGGTGCCTGGTCCAGGCCAAAGCCAAGCGGCTGTCGCCGGTAGCCCACGCCTTCCTGGCGTTTATCCGCAGCGAACGGGTGCAGATCAGCGCGCTGGTTGAGCGCTTCGACGGGAAGCTGAAGGCGCTGCCTGCCAGTGATTGATGTCCTCGGGAAAATCGCCGATTTCAGCCTGAAGCTGGCGGAGTTCGAAGCGATCTTCGATGGCGCGGCGAAATTCCATGCGGCGCTGGTCTTCCTGCTGACGACGGGTTTTCGCGGCGCTGTTGCGTTCTTCGTAAGGCTGAGCCATTTCGAGTCTCCCAAGGCGATTACGGGAGTTTCACGATAGGCGCGGGGGATGACGGTTTGGCTGCGTCGGGGTTACAGGCAGATGAAGATTGCGGTCACCCCATGGCCATCAGTCATCCAGCGCTTTCACCGATTTTGGCGACAACCGCAAGCTGCGCAGGCTGCGCTTGACGCTCTTGAGGTGGTTGACCAGGCTCGGCCCGCGCGCCATGGCCACGCCCATAGCCAATACATCGATCACCACCAGATGGGCGATACGTGAAGTCAGCGGCGTGTAGATTTCTGTGTCTTCATGGACATCGATCGCCAGGTTGACGGTCGACAGCTCGGCCAACGGTGTCTGGCTCGGGCACAGGGTAATCAGCGACGCACCGCTCTCGCGAACGAGGTTGGCGGTGATCAGCAAGTCTTTGGAGCGGCCGGACTGGGAAATGCAGATCGCCACGTCGGTAGGCTTCAGCGTCACCGCCGACATCGCCTGCATGTGCGGATCGGAATACGCCGCCGCCGTCAGCAGCAGACGGAAGAACTTGTGCTGCGCATCCGCCGCCACCGCGCCCGACGCACCAAAACCATAGAACTCGACGCGCTGGGCCTGGGACATCAGCGTCACCGCTCGCTGCAATTCCAGCGGATCGAGCTTCTCGCGAACCTCCATCAGCGTGTGCAGGGTGGTGTCGAAAATCTTCAGGCTATAGTCGGCGACCGAGTCGTCTTCATGGATCGCGAACTGACCGAAACTGGCGCCGGCCGCAAGGCTTTGCGCAAGCTTGAGTTTCAGATCCTGGAAACCGGAACAACCGATGGCGCGACAGAAGCGCACGATGGTCGGCTCGCTGATGCCGACGCTGTGGGCCAGGTCGGCCATGGAACTGTGCATCACCGCCGCAGGGTCAAGCAGCACGTGGTCGGCGACCTTGAGCTCCGACTTGCGTAACAGGTGGCGTGACTGGGCGATGTGTTGCAGCAGATTCAAGGGGCTGGACTCTTGTTATGGAAAGATGTGCTTTGGCCAGATGCCAAGGATGTAGCAAGCTTGTAGTTATACTACATGAATCCGCATTTTGCCTGCTCAATGCGTAACTGAATTGTCTCACCGCCCCCTGTTTTCGGCGCGTGCACCTTGTGTAGCCATTTTTAGCCCCCAGACGAATCACCCCAATGACCTGGCAGAGTGGTGACTCTTTAGCTCCGTTTGCAAATGCAATAGATATGTACCGCACTTCAAGCGACTTCAGACGCGAGAATCCAAGAGATCAAGGACAACAAATACTCTAAGGATTTTCGATGCCTTCAAAATCATTGGCACGCTATGCATCACTTTCACTTCTATTAGGCATTTCTTTTCAAGCTTTATCGGAGGATTATTATTGGCACATACAACCAGAGGCATATGACTGGATAGAACCTCAGAAAAAGCACTCCTCCCCCGAACTGGCATGCAGGTCGCTCCATACAGATACCGAGTATGGCGAATATGAATACTACAGTGCCACACCCACACCCCGTGAAGACCAATGGACCTGCAACTTTCTTTATGGACCTGATCCAAATGAAGACATCATGGCGCTTTCCATTCACAGGTACGGAAATTCGTGCGCACAAAACAAATCATTTAACTCTCTGAATGGACAGTGCGAAACTCAAGGCACTGATAAAAACTTCTGTATCTCGCCAACCGCCGGCAACCCAATTAATTTTACAACCGGGTATAAACTTCAAACAGAACAAGACCTTCCGCCTTCGACAGCTGCTGCAAAAAACAAAATTAAAATTTATTAAATACTACAGTAGCGTCAATGGCCTGTGGACCCACTCCTACTCCGACAGAATACTGAATGATGGCAAAACAATCACTTTAGTTCATGCCAACGGCGAAAGATCTTTCTTTGACAAAAAATCAGAAACCTATGTAGCCAGAAACCCAGAGGCAGGATCGATATCAAACATCTCAAATACCTGGGTTTATTTATCAGCAGACAACAGCATCCTTAGTTTTGACTCAACAGGGAGACTGCTCGAGTTCAAAAACCATGAAACGAAATATTCCATCACCTACACCGACAAACACCTGAAAATAACCAACGCACATGGAGATACGATGGAAGTTTTCGAGGACACGAAAAAGCAACCATTAAAAGTAAAAACAAACAACACAGAGTTAACTTACGACTACAACGAATACAAGCAATTAGTCTCTATGACCCGTGCATTCCATGGCAGCTCACAAATTAAACGGTATCTATATGAGGACGATAATGACAGCAGACTTTTAACAGGCATTATCGATGAACGCGGCGTGCTCTACGCCACTTGGAAATATGACCAACATGGCCGAGCGATCTCAAGCGAGCATGCGCAAGGCGCTGAGAAAGTGACTATTGAATATCACCCTGACGATTCCACCACTGTAACCAACGCTCTGGGCAAAAGCACAACTTATAAATTCGGTTATTTTCAGGGTGCCAAGCGCATAATTTCGATTATTGGAGAACCTACCGCTAACTGTCCAAAAAGTAATTCGACATTTACCTATGACGAACGCGGCTTACTGACATCGCAAACAGACAGCAAAGGAATTACTACGCTTTACACCCATAATGATCGCGGCCTGGAAACATCCCGTACCGAGGCAAGTAATACACCTGAATCAAGAACTATTACTACAGAGTGGCACGATACACTATCCCTGCCCTTGAAAATCAAACAGCCAAAGCGATCAATCCAATACACTTACGACGCTGAAGGACGCAAGCTTACCCAGACAATCAAAACACATTGATTCAGAAGGATCTGAACATGAACACACTGATAGTAAGACTAGGCCTTTTAGTGCTAGCAATCGGGGGCACCTTCCTTACCGCCCCACTTTTGCAGACGCCAGAACGCGGATGGTTGTTTACCTACAATGCCCGTGGCTTGCTGGAACTCTCGGACGGACCAAGAACCGATGTAAATGATCTCACTCGCTACGAATATGACTCACACAGCAACCTGACGCGTGTTATTAACGCAGTAGGGCATACCTTCGAGATGTCAAATTTCGATTACTTAGGAAACCCGCAAACAATTGTTGATCCCAATGGCGTCTTAACCTTATTAACCTATACGCCTCAGGGTTGGTTGTCGTCTGTCAGCATCGAAAAAAGCACCCTAAAATTCGATTACAACGCTACCGGGGACATAACCAGACTGACCCAAGGTGATGGCGATTGGATTGCTTATACTTGGGACGATGCCAGACGATTGATTCGAATTGAAAACAACCTGATGGAGCAAGTTGAATTTGAACTCGATCCGATGGGCAATCGAACAGCAATACGTTTGAAAGACAAAACAGGGAATATAACGAACCAGCATCGAAAGGTATATGACGAACTGGGGCGTTTACTTTACTCAGTAGGTGCTAATGAGCAAACGAGTCATTTGAAATACGACCTTAATGATAATCCTGTTGCGTTCGTCACTCCTCGTGACACTCACTATGGTCACGCTTACGACCCACTCAATCGTTTAATAAAAAGCACCGACCCACTAAACGGGACGTCTCAGTTTGAGTATGACGCTCAGGACAACCTCACCCACGTCAGCGACGCACGCGGGGTAAGCACCCGGTATCACTTCGATGGCTTGAGTAACCTGACCCAGCTAGACAGTCCAGACAGCGGTACTAGCAAATACAAATATGACGCCGCTGGCAACATCACAGAGAAAACGGATGCTCGAGGGGTTGCCTCGTCCTACGCGTACGACGCTCTCAATCGATTGCTTAGTCGTCGCTATCCAGCAAACCCAAAGCTTGACGTACGCTTCCATTACGACTCTATCGCTGAAGGCAACAAGGGAGTTGGGCGCTTGACGGCGATTGAGGATGCGAACGGTGTGCAGACCTACTCCTATGACGCACACGGCAACTTGATAGCGCAACTGCACACGCCCTCCATGGCAAACATGGCTCAGTCCGAAAACGTTAGATACGGGTACGACTCGGCCAATCGACTCAACCGAATCGACTACCCGGCTGGATTCAATATTCACTATCTTCGCGACACTGCCGGACAGGTCACTCAAGTGCAGATTCAGGATGGCAGCGAAAAGCCAGTTACCCTCGCACGAGACCTCACCTATTTACCATTCGGCCCATTGAAAAGTCTCACGTGGGGGAATGGCATCACGCTTCAGAGTACCTACAATCAGGATTATTTTTTAACTGCACAGGCGGTTGCTGACAAGAGCAACATTTATAGTTACGACCAAAATGGCAATATCACCAAAATACAAAATAATCATTTTGGCGATACAAGCTATGCATATGACTCAATGGATCGTCTTGTAGAGAAGGACGACGATAGCTCCCAGCAAACATATTCTTATGACGCAGGGGGCAACCGAGTTAAGAGCACCCATAGATTCAAAGGTTTCGAACAAGAGAAACCCAACACTCAAGTTTCGTACCGTTATGGAGAGAGCAGCAATCGATTAGTAAAGATTAATGATCAATTAATAACTATAGATCCAACTGGCAATATAATAAGTGACCAACCCCATCGCCAGACCACATATAATGATATCAATCGCATGACTAGCGCAAACATCGATGACATGCCACTGATACATTTCCACTATAACGCTACAGGCCAACGAGTTAGGAAAGAGACTTCGACACAGGTAACTACATTCCTCTACGGATACAACAGACAATTACTAGGTGAGACACGCCTAAATGAAAAAGGAAAAAGACTTTCTAGCCAGTATTACTTTTGGTTAGACAACATCCTGCTGGGCGGAATCACTATTGATTATGACTCGTCCGAGAATGAGATAAAACGTTCCCTTTTCTACATCCACAGCGATCATCTTAATACGCCACATAGAATAACGAATGACGCAAAAGAAATCATTTGGACTTGGAGACCCGATTCTTTCGGTAAAGGAGAGCCTAATGGATCTTTGGTCTTTAATTTACGCTTTCCTGGGCAGTATTACGATATTGAAACCGGATTACATTACAACTATTTTAGATATTACGACCCAGAATCCGGACGCTATTTAGAAAGTGACCCAGTAGGTCTTAGGGGTGGCTTTAATACCTACGCATATGTCAACGGCAATCCGTTGAAATATGTTGATCCCCTTGGATTGGAATCTGTGTTTGAATGGTCGTCAAACGCCGAGAAAATTGCAGAAAAGAGTGGTCTCCCAGGACCATACAATGGCCCCCAAGACGCTTACAGGCACTGTGTTGCATCGTGCATGATTGCGGCATCAAACTGGGGAGAATCAGTAAGCCGATTCGCCGGGTGGGCACATGAAGTATCGAATTTTGGCCAAAACAAATATGAAAGGGCTATGGATGACTGGAATAACCAAGCCGGATTATGTGCTGCCAAAAACAGCGATGCTCCTAGTGACTGCCCCAACAGCTGCATAACTCTTATTGAAAACAATGCCCTTATTATGGAGGCAACATCACATGGCGCCTATTATTAAACGTAGACATTCAAAAACAGCAACGACCTCGGCGGTATTTCTTCTCGCATGCTTTGTATTAGCCATAGCAACACAATACTACTATCCCGCAGATATAGATCAAATTTGCGAAAAAGAATCACCACTGCTTGTGAACAACATCCAGAGTTGCAGCCTCACTCAATCGTTAATCAGCGACCTCAAAAATCAAGGCTACACCCCAATTATTTTAGAAAGTTCCGAGAGTAGCAGAGGCCCATTTAAAGCAAAATTTAATTATGAGGTTTTTGAGGTGTTGAACTTTAAGATAGATGAAAATTCTGGCAGCGGCACAGCTCAATTCCGATTCATTAACGGCCGACTTTTTTCAATAGTATATACCCCCGAAAAATCAGGGTCTACGTTCGAACTGTTCCCTGAAAACAAAACGGAAAGCATAACTATTCGACACTCATCAAACCCTCAGGGGCTGAAATCTATATCCTGGTCAAACAATCAACTTGAGGCATATATTTCGTGGTGGATTAGACGCTTCGCCTAAAGATGATCCTGCTGAGTCAGCAATATCTGCTGACTCAGCAACTCAATTAGCTTCTTGCCCTCGTAATAGGTTGCCTAAGCCGGCTGAGTCCACCGGACGGCTGATCAGATATCCCTGCACTTCATCGCAACCCTCGGACTTCAAGAATTCAAGTTGTTCGGGCCGCTCGACGCCCTCGGCCACCACTTTCAAAGACAAGCCATGAGCCATCGCAATGATCGCCCGTGTGATCGCAGCATCCTCACTGCCCTCGCCCAACCCGCGGATAAAGGCCTGATCGATCTTCACGTAATCCACCGGAATCCGCTTCAGATAGCTCAGCGACGAATAGCCGGTGCCGAAATCGTCGATCGCCAGCTTCACCCCCAGATCCCGTAGCTGCTGGAACGTGGCGATGATGTGCTCAACGCTGTCGAGCAACTGGCTCTCGGTCAGTTCCAGTTCGAGGTAGTGCGGCGCCAGCCCGGTTTCCTCCAATACCTGGCGCACCAGACTGACCAGTTTGCCCTGACGTAATTGATGCACCGACAGGTTCACTGAAACCCGGATCGGTTCCAGCCCCTGCCGCTGCCATTCGCAGGCCTGCCAACAGGCCTGACGCAGCACGAACTCTCCGATCGGACCGATCAGCCCCGTCTCCTCGGCCAGACCGATGAAGTCCCCCGGCGGCACCCGGCCCATGGTCGGATGATCCCAGCGCACCAGTGCTTCGGCGGCGTTGAGGCGGCCGGTCGCCAGACACAGTTTCGGCTGGTAGAACACGTTCAGTTGCTGGTCTTCGATGGCTTTGCGCAGCTGGTTTTCCAGCTGCAAACGCTCCAGCGTGCTGGCTTGCAGGCTGTCGGTGTAGAACTGGAAGTTGTTGCCACCCAGATGCTTGGCATGTTGCATGGCCATATTTGACTGGCTGACCAGCGTGGAAATCTCCCGGGCGTTGTCCGGCAGCATGCTGATGCCCATCGAGGCGCTGACCACCAGTTCATGCCCTTCCACCGTCAGCGGCAGTCGCAGCTTGGCCGACAGCCGTGTGGCGACCCGCGCCAGACTCGACAGGTTGCCGTAGGCATCAAACAACACCGCGAACTCGTCGCCGGACAACCGGGCGATGGTGTCGGCTTCCGGCAAGGCGTTGACCAGACGACGGGACATCTTTTGCAGCAACTGATCGGCGATCTCGTGGCCGAGACTGTCGTTGAGCAGCTTGAAGCGATCCAAATTGATGTGCAGCAGCGCCAGACTCCGGCGCCCGCCCTGCCGCACGCGTTGATGCGCTTCGTGCAGGCGTTCGCGGAACAGCGAGCGGTTGGCCAGGCCGGTGAGTTCGTCGTAGTGGGTCAGGTAGCGCATGCGCTCTTCGGATTCGCGGCGTGCCGACAGATCGGCGAAGAAGCCGACGATATGACTGACATTTCCCCGACTGTCGCGTACCGCATTCAGTTGCAGCCATTGCGGGTACAGCTCGCCGTTCTTGCGGGTTTCCACCAGTTCGCCCTGCCAGCTGCCGTGCTGCTCCAGCGCGTGGCGGATCGCGACGTAGTGTCGGCGGGCATCGCGGCTGCACGGCAGTTCGACGACATTGCGCCCGAGCATGTCATCGATGTCGTAACCGGTGACCCGGCTGAAGGCCTGATTGATGGCGATCAGCGCATAGTTCGGGTCAAGGATCACGATGCCTTCGCTGGCGGCTTCGAATACCGTGGCCGCCAATTGCTGCTGGGCTTCCAGACTTTTGCTGACACTGATGTCGCGCCGGGTGCCAACCATGCGGATGACTCGCCCGCTTTCGTCGCGCTCCACCGCACGTCCACGGTCTTCGATCCAGACCCAGTGACCGTCGCCATGGCGTACGCGGTATTCGATCTGATAATCCTCGGTGCGCCCCTTCAAGTGCTCGATCAGTGCTCGCTTGAGGGCCGGCACATCTTCCGGGTGCAAGCGTGGCCGCAGATGCCTGAGCAGCCCGGTGACGTATTCCGGGTCAATGCCGAACAGCTCCTGAATCTGCGTGTGATGAACTTCGTCGGTTTGCAGGTTCCAGTCCCATAGCCCCAGTTCACTGGCCTTCAACGCCAGGGCCAGGCGCGCTTCGCTTTTAATCAGGGCCTGATTGGCAGCGTCCAGTTCACGACTGCGTTGGGCCACGCGATCCTCAAGCTCCACCTGAGCTTCGCGCAACTTGCCCTCGGCGCAGCGGCGCTGCTCGATTTCCTTCGCCAACTCCTGATTGAGTTGTTCACTGCGCGATTGCGTTTGCTGCAGATGCTCAATCAGGTGCTGATTCTGGAAGCGCCGCAGCAAACCGCGATCGATCAGCCGATTGACCTGCCACGCCACCACGCTCAGGGAGCCGAGCAGAATAAGCCCGAGCCAGCCCCAGCCTCGCGCCTGTTCGTCACCGCCCCAGAACAGATAGCCGATGGCCGGCAGCAGGCACGGCAAGGTAAAGGAAAGAAAGGCCGGAATGCTCACGGCATAAGCCACGCTGGCTGACAGGGTCGCGGCACCGATCAGGCCGAACACCCAGGCTTGCTGCATGAAATTGTCGGCCGGGACCAGGGCGATGCCGGCGCCGGCCAGGGTCAGGCCGGTCATGGTCGAACCTAGCAAGAACATCCGCCCCCAGATCGGCTGGGCCTGACGATCGGGGATCGCCGAATCGAAGGCCGCGACCTGAATCACCCGCAGCGCCACCAGCGACAACAGCCAAACCATCCATACGCTGACCACGAAGTAACGTTGCGGACTCCAGAGCAGACCGGCGCAGACCAGACCATTGATCAACATGAACAGGGTGGGCAACAGCGAACCCTGATAAAGAAGGCGCGTGCGCTCGACCGCCATCTGAGTGGCGTAATGCTTGCGGATCACCCGGGGCTCCACAGAGGGGCCCGACAGGTCGAAGCTGAGGGTCATAGGCAACGTTCTTGTTCTTATAAGTGTGAGCATGCGCCCGGAAACGTGGACGGAGCATACACAAGCCCAACCACTTGCCAAACTGCTCCAGATCATAATTTCGCTGAAACTTTTCGACCTCCCGTCACCCGCAAAAGCCCCGACGCCAGGCGGGCCAACGCCTGTAGCCAGTGACCGACCGGTCGTCATCGGCAGCACTTTCATCGGCTAATGCAAAGCTCGGTTTGCCCGGGCCTGCGGCGCACCCTAGAATGCCCCGATGCGCGATGATCTCTCCCTTCTGCTGAACTCCCTCAACGATGCCCAACGCCAGGCCGTAGCGGCTCCCGTTGGTCGTCAATTGGTCCTGGCCGGTGCCGGCTCCGGCAAAACCCGAGTGCTGGTGCACCGTATTGCCTGGTTGATCCAGGTCGAAAACGCCTCGCCCCACTCGATCCTGTCGGTGACCTTCACCAACAAGGCTGCTGCCGAGATGCGTCACCGCATCGAGCAATTGCTGGGGATCAACCCGGCCGGCATGTGGGTCGGCACCTTCCACGGCCTGGCGCACCGCTTGTTGCGGGCGCACTGGCAGGAAGCCGGGCTGAGCCAGACCTTCCAGATTCTCGACAGCGATGACCAGCAACGCTTGGTCAAGCGGGTGATCCGTGAGCTGGGACTGGACGAACAACGGTGGCCGGCCCGTCAGGCCCAGTGGTTCATCAACGGGCAGAAAGACGAAGGTCTGCGTCCGCAACACATCCAGGCCAGCGGCGATCTGTACCTGGCCACCATGCGCGGCATCTATGAGGCCTACGAGGCTGCCTGCCTGCGCGCCGGCGTCATCGATTTCTCCGAACTGTTGCTGCGCGCCCTCGACCTGTGGCGCGACCATCCGGGCCTGCTGGCGCATTACCAGAAGCGCTTCCGGCACATTCTGGTGGACGAATTCCAGGACACCAACGCCGTGCAGTACGCCTGGTTGCGTCTGCTGGGCAAGGGCGGCGACAGCCTGATGGTGGTCGGCGACGACGACCAGTCGATCTACGGCTGGCGTGGCGCGAAAATCGAGAACATTCACCAGTATTCCTCCGACTTCCCGGATTCGGTGACCATCCGTCTGGAGCAGAACTACCGCTCCACCGCCGGCATCCTGAAAGCGGCCAACGCCCTGATCGCCAACAACACCGGACGTCTGGGCAAAGAGCTGTGGACCGACGGTGGCGACGGCGAAGCGATCAACCTGTACGCCGCGTTCAACGAACACGATGAAGCACGCTACGTTGTCGAAACCATCGAAAGCGCGCTGAAAACCGGCCTTGCTCGCAGCGATATCGCGATTCTCTACCGCTCCAACGCCCAATCCCGCGTTCTGGAAGAAGCCTTGCTGCGCGAGCGCATTCCGTACCGGATCTATGGCGGCCAGCGCTTCTTCGAGCGGGCGGAAATCAAGAACGCCATGGCCTACCTGCGTTTGCTGGAAGGTCGCGGCAACGATGCGGCGCTGGAACGGGTCATCAACGTCCCGGCCCGCGGCATCGGCGAAAAAACCGTCGAAGCGATTCGCGACCATGCCCGTCACAGCGATGTGTCGATGTGGGAAGCCATGCGCCAGCTGGTGGCCAATAAAGGCCTGACCGGTCGTGCGGCCGGTGCTCTCGGTGCGTTTATCGAGCTGATCGAGAACCTCGCCGCCAAGTGCGCCGAGATGCCGTTGCACCTGATGACCCAGACCGTCATCGAGCAATCCGGGCTGATCGCCTACCACGAAGCGGAAAAAGGCGAGAAAGGCCAGGCCCGGGTGGAAAACCTTGAGGAACTGGTCAGCGCCGCGCGCAACTTCGAGAACACCGAAGAAGACGAAGACCTGACGCCACTGGCGGCGTTCCTCGGCCACGCTTCACTGGAGGCCGGCGACACTCAGGCCGACGAACACGAAGACAGCATTCAGTTGATGACCCTGCACAGCGCCAAGGGCCTGGAATTCCCTTACGTGTTCCTGGTGGGCATGGAAGAAGGCCTGTTCCCGCACAAGATGAGCCTGGAAGAGCCTGGGCGTCTTGAGGAAGAACGACGCCTGGCCTACGTGGGCATCACCCGGGCCATGCAGAACCTGGTGATGACCTATGCTGAAACCCGACGCCTGTACGGCAGCGAAACCTACAACAAGGTTTCGCGATTCGTACGGGAAGTACCGAAAGGCCTGATTCAGGAAGTGCGCCTGTCGAACAGCGTCAGCCGACCGTTCGGCGGCAACCAGTCGATGAGCGGCAGCAATCTGTTCAGCGGCGCCGAGATTCCGGAAACCGGCCTCAGCCTCGGTCAGGCCGTGCGGCACTCGATCTTCGGCGACGGCGTGATCCTCAACTTCGAGGGCGCCGGCGCTCAGGCGCGGGTTCAGGTGAACTTCAGCGAAGGCAGCAAGTGGCTGATGCTGGGTTACGCAAAGCTGGAAGCGATCTAAACGCCGGTTCTGCTGTTCTGTGGGAGCGAGCCTGCTCGCGAATTGGAACGCCGCGGTTTACCTGATAAACCACGGTGCAGCCATCGCGAGCAAGCTCGCTCCCACATGGATTTTTGCAACCCTTACCGACAGGACACCATGCATGGGCTCTGGCTTCTTTTCCTCCTGGACATTCTGGGCCCTGCTTTCAGCGACTTTCGCCGCGCTGACGGCGATCTTCGCCAAGGTCGGCATCGAAAACGTCAACTCCGACTTTGCCACCCTGCTACGCACCATCGTGGTACTCGTCAGTCTGGCCTTGATTTTGTACGCGACGGGCCAATATCAGTCCTTGGGATCGATCTCTGCCAAAAGCTATCTGTTCCTGCTCTTGTCGGGCCTGGGTACTGGGGCTTCGTGGCTGTGCTACTTCCGGGCATTGAAAGTCGGACCGGCCTCACTGGTCGCCCCGGTGGACAAGCTCAGCGTGGTGTTGGTGGCAGTGCTCGGCGTGATTCTGCTGGGCGAGAAACTCGACCTGCGCCAATGGGGCGGCATCGGTCTGATCACCGCAGGCGTGGTGATGTTGGCGTTTCGACGCTGATCGATTTCCCAGTGAACCTACCTCCTTTTCCTACAGACAAAAGTACATGGCCTTATTGCCTCGACCGAGCTGAACGTAACCTGTCAGGCAAAAGCCCGAAACACTCTCTCGCTAGCCAGTGACACTTCAGCTGTGCAACATGGCGCGCGTGTCTCCACAAACGGGAATTCCCTTTATGAAACGTTTTCTTAGCATCGCCATGGCGTTGTGCATCGGCCTGACGATGAGCCTCGACGCCAACGCCAAGCGCTTCGGTGGTGGCAAAAGTGCCGGCGCTGCGCCGACGCACCAGACCAGCCAGATGGCTCCTTCTTCCCCAGGCATGGGCGGCGCGGCTGCGACCACGGGTGCTGCCGGTGCCGCAGGCGCGGCTGCCAAGGCCGGCGGCGCTTCGAAATGGCTCGGCCCTCTGGCCGGCATCGCTGCCGGTGGCCTGCTGGCGTCCATGTTCATGGGCGGCGGCTTCCAGGGCATGCAGATCTTCGACATCCTGATCATGGCCGTGATCGCGTTCGTGATCTTCCGCTTCATCGCCGCTCGTCGCCGCAAGCAGCAGGAGCAGTTCGCGCCGGCCGGCGCGCCGATGCAACGTGAAGTCTTCGAGCAGAAGCCTGCCGCCATGGGTTCGATCTTCGGTGGTTCGGCCGCTCCGGCTGCCGCCCGTCCGGTGATCAACGCACCGGCCTGGTTCAACGAGCAGCGCTTCCTCGAAGCCGCCCGCAGCCACTTCCAGGCACTGCAGCAGCACTGGGACGCCAACGAAATGGACAAGATCGCCGAGTTCGTGACCCCGCAAATGCTCGACTTCCTCAAGCGGGAGCGCGCGGATCTGGGTGACGGCTTCCAGTCCACCTACATCGATAACCTTCAGGTTCAACTGGATGGCGTGGATGATCGTGCGGACAAGACCATCGCTACCCTGACCTTCACCGGCGTGTCGAAAACTTCGCGTTTCGACCAGGGCGAAGTGTTCAACGAAAGCTGGAACATGGAACGTCCACAGGGCGACAACCAGCCTTGGCTGGTCGCCGGTATCCGCCAGAACGGCTGATCACCTCCGACGTTTTACCCGCAGCAATAAAAACCCCGGCCTCGGCCGGGGTTTTCTATTTCGCGGTTGCATCTATAGCGAGCTACTGTATAAACCGGCCCATATAAACCGCGCCATTCAAGCAAGAGGATCCCGGACGTGGAAGAAATCATCGAACAACTGCGCGAAGCCAACGAACCCGTACCGGTTCCCCTGGAGTTGCCCGACGAAGACCAACTGGTAGAAGTCGAAGAAGAACTCTTCATCAACATCCCGTTTGTCTTCAAAGAGTTTCTGCTGACCGTCAGCGACGTGGTTTACGGCAGCCTGGAACCGGTGACCGTCACCGATCCGCAGTCCCACACCTATCTGCCGGATGTGGCAGCCAACGCCTGGGACGCCGGCGTGCCGCGCGATCTGATCCCGATCTGCCAGGACGGCGACAACTACTACTGCGTCGAAGAAGACGGCACCGTGGTGCTGTGGTCCGGCGAAGAAGAGCTGATCACCGAAGAGTCCTGGGAGTCGGTCTGGCACTGGGCACGGGACGTCTGGCTGGAAAGCTGATCCCCCAGCCGCCCCGCCGGATCAATGCCCCGACGATTCCTTGTGGTTGTCGAGGGTTTCCAGCAAGGCCACCTGCATCCGCGTGTGTACCCGGATGAACCAGCGCCAGAGTAGCGCCGCCACGGCGGCCGCGACCACGGCGACCAGCACCAGCAACTTGTTGGTCGGCAAGATACTGGCCGACAAGGCTGCCAGCAGCAGGAAAATCACCAGCAGCGAGATAATCGGGATCACTTCGGCGATCACCCGACGCACTCGCTGCGTGTGACGCCCCGCCATCTCCGGTTTCACGCCCATCTCGGCCAGCAGCATCGACAGCGCCTTGAGCTTGCGATAGGCCGCAATCAGGAACGGCAGCGACAACAGCAACGCCCCGCCCCAGATCAACGCCTTCTGCCAGCTCGGATCGCTGATCCAGTCCTGCAGCCACGTCGAGAGGCGCCCGGCAAAGAATGCGCCGGCGAAGAAGATCGCAATCACCAGCGCCAGATTGACTCCGACCTGCAACAGAATCCGCCGAATCATCGAAGCCAGCATCGCGCCCTCGCCTTGCGGCTGAATGCTGCGCAGCCATTCGCCATACATCCCGAACACCCGCCCGAGGCGCTGCGGCATGGCAGCAGACAGCTTGATCGACAACGGATCGGCCGCGCGGATCAGGTAAGGCGTCAGCAATGTGGTAATGACAGAGACCGCCACGGCGACCGGATAGAGAAAGTTGCTCGTAACCTGCAACGTCATGCCCAACGCGGCGATGATGAAGGAGAATTCGCCAATCTGTGAAAGACCCATCCCGACCCGCAGTGAGGTGCGTCCGTCATTGCCGGCGATAAAGGCACCGAGGCCGCAGGACAGCATCTTGCCCAGCACCACGGCTACGGTGATCACCGCAATCGGCCACGCGTATTGCAGAAGGATCATCGGATCGAGCATCAGGCCGATGGCAACGAAGAAGATTGCACTGAACAAGTCGCGAACCGGCTCGATCAGACGCTCGATCTTCAGCAATTGCCGCGACTCGGCCATGATCGCACCGATCAGGAACGCACCGAGCACCATGCTGTACTCAAGCTTGACCACCAGCAGGCAGAAGCCGAAGCACAGCCCGAGCACGGTGATCAGCAGCATCTCGTTGCTTTCGAATTTGGCCACGTAAGCCAGCAATCGCGGCACCAGCAGAATGCCGATGACCAGTGCGACAATCATGAACAGCGACAGCTTGCCGACCGTGGAAAACACTTCGCCGGAACTCACTGTGCCGCTGACCGCAATACTCGACAGCAAGGCAATGATGCCGATACCGAGAATGTCCTCGACGATCAGCACACCGAAGATTAACTGGGCGAAGCGCTCGTTCTTCATCTTCAGGTCGTTGAGCGCCTTGACGATGATGGTGGTCGAGGAAATCGCCAGGATCGCGCCGAGGAACAGCGAGTCCATGGTGTTCCAGTCGAACCAGCGGCCGATTTCGTAGCCGATCCAGATCATCAGGATGATTTCCAGGAACGCCGCGATAAATGCCGTGGCGCCGACCTTGAACAACTTGCGCAGGCTGAACTCCAGGCCCAGGCAGAACATCAGGAAGATCACCCCCAGCTCGGCGAGAGTCTTGATGGTTTCTTCGTCGTGGATCAGGCCGAACGGCGGGGTGTGCGGGCCGATGATGAAGCCGGCGACGATGTAGCCAAGCACCACTGGCTGCTTGAAGCGGTGGAACAGAACGGTCACCACACCTGCGACCAACATGATCACTGCCAGATCCTGAATAAAGCTGATGGCATGCATGGCGTGGGCTCCTTGAATGACGAGACTCGCGGCAGGCGTCCGAAACGTCTGTTCGAGCCGAGTAAAAATCCGCTTTAGGTGTAGGAATCGCCCTTGGGGTGGGCTTTTGCAGGGTAACACCGCGACTTCCGGCTGAAAGGCGGTGCAATATATGGAAACAGATCGATCCGGGCGTGACGGCGGCCAGTTGCCCGGCGTCCCGATAACGGTGGTTTTGAAAAGCGACCAGGCACCCGCAGAGGTGCATCTTCCAGCAACCTGCCTTGACCCGTGAGAACGTTATGGAACCCGGAAACGCCCAGCTGTCGATGACGGTACTGATGACCCCCGACATGGCCAACTTCTCTGGCAATGTCCACGGCGGCACCCTGCTCAAATACCTCGACGAAGTGGCATACGCCTGCGCCAGCCGCTACGCCGGCCGCTACGTGGTGACCCTGTCGGTGGATCAGGTGATTTTCCGCGAGCCGATCCATGTCGGCGAACTGGTGACCTTCCTGGCGTCGGTCAACTACACCGGCAACACCTCGATGGAAGTCGGCATCAAAGTGGTCACCGAGAACATTCGCGAGCGCTCGGTGCGCCACACCAACAGCTGCTTCTTCACCATGGTTGCCGTGGACGATCAGCGCAAACCGGCCGCCGTGCCGCCGCTGCAACCGCAGAACAGCGAAGACAAACGCCGCTACATGCAGGCCCAGCAGCGCCGGCAGATTCGCCAGGAGCTGGAAAAGCGCTATCAGGAAATCAAGGGCGACGCCTGATCAGCCCTTCGATCTATGGCGCTCTGTAGATAGCTTTCGCGAGCAAGCCCGCTCCCACAGGAAGAACGCATTCCAAATATGGGAGCGGGCTTGCTCGCGAATGAGGGCAACGCGGTCTTACAGACTGATCGCCGTTGCCTCGAACTTCACCCGCGGATGCGCAATCCGGTCCTGCGCTCGCACCAGTTGCAGCTCGTAACTGGCACAGGCCTGGGTTTCCAGCAGCACTTCATGCACCGCCGCCGCGGTGAATTCAAACGCCGCCACCAGGCTGTCGCCGAGCAGCACCCGCGCCAGGAACAGGCCGGACGTCAGATCGCCCACACCGACCGGCTGACGCGGGAATGCGAGCAGCGGACGACGCAGATGCCAACTGCCCTCGGCCGTCACCAGCAGCATCTCGAAGCCATCCGCCGGTTTCCCCGGGTAGTCCAGATGTTTGACCAGCACCGCTTTCGGCCCACGCGCCAGCAGCGCCCGCGCCATTGCCAGGCAATCGAACAGCGACTGCGGCTTGCGCCCCGAGAAACTGTCCAGCTCCAGCTGGTTCGGGCACATGAAATCCGCCACTGCCGCGGCTTCGTCCAGCAGGAAGTCGCTGACTTCGGCCGGTACGCTGCAACCCTTCTCTGGATGGCCCATCACCGGATCGCACAGGTACAAGGCTTTCGGATTGACCGATTTGATTCGCTCGATACCACTGAGAATCGCCCGGCCCTGCGCCGCACTGCCGAGATAGCCGGACAGCACGGCGTCGCAATTGCCCAACTCCCCAATGGCGGCGATACCTTCAACCAGTTCCGGTATCCGCTGCGGTGCCAGCACTTCCCCGGCCCACTGGCCGTACTGGGTGTGGTTGGAGAACTGCACGGTGTTGAGCGGCCAGACATTGACCCCGACTCGCTGCATCGGAAAAACCGCAGCGCTGTTGCCGGCGTGGCCGAAGACCACATGGGACTGGATGGCGAGCAAATGAGGCGTACGTTTCATTCGGGTTTTTCCGTAAAACGATTGAAATTCAAGCCGCGCAGTATGCGACGAAACGCAGCCTGTACGACAGACCGGCGACGCAGTTAAGCTGATGCCAACTTTTGGAGTTTCTTGTTGATGCTGACCCTGGAAAACATTTTCGTGCTGATGCTGTTCGCCGTTGCCGGCGCGTGGCTTTGGCATAACCACGGCCTGCGCGAGCGGGCGCTGGAACGGGTCAAGCAGCATTGCGTGAATGTCGGCGTCGAACTGCTCGACGGCAACGTGGCGCTGAAGAAAATCGGCCTCATCAAGGATGCCAGCGGGCGTCGTCGTCTGGCCCGGGTCTACAACTTCGAATTCACCGTGACCGGCGAAACCCGTCACAACGGCACCATTACCCAGTTCGGCCCCCACAGCGCGCAAATCGAACTGGCGCCCTACCCGGCACCGTTCGACGACACCCCGCCGGTGGTAGAAGTCGCCAAGCCGAGTGCGCAAGTCATCGAACTGAGCCAGTGGCGCCAGGAACACACCAAGTGGAAGCCTTGAGTCAGGCCGCTTGAATCCGACAGCCGGCCATTCCTGCCTGCAGCTCATCGATTGCTTGCGATTGGTCGAAAATCAGCTCGATCCGGGAATCCTTGCGCCATTCGCTGGGCTGCCAGTCCAGTTTGGCGTTATCCAGGGCATTGGCTGATTTCCAGCCAGTCTGGCTGTGGATAACCAGCTTCGCCCGGCGCCAGTTCAGGGATTCCAGCCACTGAGTCATGCGAGTCACGTCAAACGTCTGGCTTGGGTGCCAGCGCCAGCCGATGCTCCAACCGCCTTCCTGCGCCTGACTCAGGCAAATCGGCAAAGCCGGATCACTCCAGACGGCCGGCATCTGCGCCAGCCCCTTGGGCACGATCAACTTATCCACACCCGCTTGCGCTTGAGCTGTCACACCCGGTAATTCGCTCAGGGGCAACGACGCCTGTTGTGTCCAGATCAGCCTGACCGGCGGTAGCTGGCGGACGATCAACTCTCGCGCGGATTCATCGAGGTTTTCCGCCTTGTTCAACACCAGCAAACCGGCATTCGGGACTGCCTCCCATTGAGCCGGCGGCAGTATCTTGCCCGCCGCCAGCGCCTGGGCGTCCAGCACCAGTACGCAGGGTTGAACGGCGAGAACGCCTTGCCATGGCGCCTCACTCAGTTGTTGCAGCAACTGCGCCGGATGCCCCACCCCGGAAGGCTCGATAAACAGGCGATCCGGCTGAGCCTTGCGCAGCAAACGACCCAGCCCGATTTGAAACGGCGCACCATTCACGCAACACAAACAGCCCCCGGCCACTTCGCCCAGTGCGATACCATCGGCGTCCCTGGTCAACAGCGCAGCGTCGAGGCCGATCTGGCCGAACTCGTTGATCAGTACCGCCCAGCGCTCACCGGCCGGTCGTTGCGCCATGAGCTGACGGATCAGGCTGGTCTTGCCGGCGCCCAAGGGACCTGCGATGACGTGGGTGGGAATGTTCTGCAACATGATCAAGGGTTCTGGAGGTCGGGAATGCGGTGGATGGGATGGACGTTGCTGTTGGCATTGGTGTCGGGTGAGGCTCTGGCCCAGGCTTGCGTGGTGCACAGCCAGGCGGAACGCCTCGACGTGAAGGTCTGCCAGCAGAACCGCAACATCCCGGAGAAGCTCTTCAGCGACGGTTTCTGCCAGCCGACGCTGGCGGGGCAGAAAGTCGACGTGCAGTACGTCGATCTGTGCCCTGCAGGGGCTTTTGGCGTGTGCAGCAACGCGCAAGTCGCCAATATGCCTTATCGCCAGGATATCCACTATTACGGCGTGGCCACTGATGCGGCCTATTTGAAGCCGTACTGCGAAAGCCAGAGCCAGGGCAACTGGCTCAAGCCTTGAGGTGTCAGCCCAACCAGTCGAGGGTCAGCATCAGACGCCGTTCACCCGAAGCCGGTTGCGGAGAACGATGGATCAGGCCGAAACCCTCGTTGCCGTGCCACTTTTCTCCTTTGAGCAGCGCCACCTCGCCGTTCGTCAGTTGCTGAATCCGCGATTTTTCCTGCGGTTCGGCGAGCGGTTTTCCCAGTTGCCGGCGATCCATTTCCCCTTCCTTCAGCCACTCGCTGCCAATACCGGCGTAGGTGGTGATCAGCCGAACGGGCACATGATCAACGTGAAAACGCGGGCACATCGCCTTGTCCAGCACACGCAAGCGCAGGCCGATCCGCCGTGCACCGAGCAGGCAGGCAAAAGCGCCGACCAGCCATTTCAGGTCGGCGATAAAGCCTTCGTAGCCTTCCAGGTCGCGGAATCCGCTGGCCAAGCCGGACAGGTCTGGCTCGGTGTCTTCGTCAGGTAATTCGAGGCCCAGCGCTTCGGCGTAGGGCTCGTTGAGTGACAGCAACAACTTCGCAAAATCGGTGACATGCAGCGGTAGTTGCCGCTGCCAGACGGCGAGGTTTATTTCATCTTCCAGAATGCTCGCCAGCGCTTGCGGGGTCGGGCCGAGGACTTGATGACGCGTTCTGTTTTGCAACGGTTTGAGGGCAAGCATCACGCGGCCTCGTCATGCCAGGGGCCGAAAGGATCGGCCAGCGATCGCCAGCCTTCGACACCGAGCGCCATCTCGGCGTCAGTGAGCAGACAGTCGTCCAGGGCTGACTTGAGTTGTGCGAAATCGATGTTCTGACCGATAAACACCAACTCCTGACGACAGTCTCCTACGCTGGCGGCCCAGTTTTCCATGATCGCAGCGGTGCTTTCCTGATCCTGCGGCCACTGATTCTTCGGCACGAAACGCCACCAGCGCCCGGCGAAACCGTGGCGCATCAAACCGCCCGCCTGGGACCAGCTGCCGGCATCCGTGGGTTTGCTCGCGAGCCAGAAGAAACCTTTGGAGCGCAGCAGCTTGCCGTTCACCCAAGGTCGGTCGATGAAGTCGAAAAAACGCTGAGGGTGAAAGGGTCGGCGCGCGCGGTAGGCCGTGGACGCGATGCCGTACTCCTCGGTTTCCGGCATATGTTCGCCACGCAATTCCTGAAGCCAGCCCGGGGCTGTTGCAGCCCTGTCGAAGTCGAAGCGGTGGGTGTTGAGGATCTTCTCCAGCGGCACTTCACCCATCACCATCGGGATGATCTCGGCGTTGGCGTTCAGCCGCTTGAGGATCGCCATCAGCTCTTCCCGTTCGCTGCTGCTGATCAGATCGATCTTGCTGATCAACAGAACGTCGGCGAACTCGATCTGTTCGATCAACAGATCGGTGATCGAACGCTCATCTTCTTCACCAAGGATTTCGCCACGGGAGGCCAGGCTTTCGGCGGCCTGGAAATCAGGCAGGAAATTCAGGCCGTCGACTACAGTGACCATGGTGTCGAGGCGAGCGATGTCTGCGAGGCTCTGACCCTGCTCGTCACGGAAGGTGAAGGTCTCGGCGATCGGCAATGGCTCGGAAATGCCGGTGGATTCGATGAGCAGATAATCGAATCGGCCTTCCCGGGCCAGTTTGGCGACCTCCTCCAGAAGGTCTTCGCGTAACGTACAGCAGATACAGCCGTTGCTCATCTCCACGAGCTTTTCTTCTGCGCGGTTCAGGTCGACATCACGCTGGACTTCGCTGCCATCGATATTGATTTCGCTCATATCGTTGACGATCACTGCCACACGCAAATCGTCTCTGTTACGTAGTACGTAATTCAAAAGTGTACTTTTTCCGGCGCCAAGAAAGCCGGATAAAACGGTCACGGGAAGCGGTGAAGACATGGGGTAAACCTCATCAAACGGTAGCTAAACGCAGGAAACGCTCTCGGCGGCAGGCGTTCTTGGGCTTCGACGAGACAGTCAGAGAAGCAGACGCTTGAAAACAGGAGCCACGGAAAGCCTGATCGAATTTATGTTATAGTATAACAATATTAAAGATCCACTTTCTTCTTGCCGGGAATGACAAAGGGCTGGAAGCTGTGAACACTTCGCCCTTGAGCTGCCTCATGAAAACTGCGCTGAAATGCTCACTCCTCGGTCTCGCCTTGCTGGCCTTCGACGCTTGGGGGCAAGTTCCAGGTCTCGCTAACTGCACGCGCAGCGCTAACCTGTTGGCGTGTGTCGATGCCAATGGCAATGCCTATAGCGTCAACACCGCCGGCAAGACGATTTATTTGCGGGGTTTCGAGAAGATTGGCCAACGTTATTGGGCGCAAACCAACAGCAATTACGGGCAACTGACGTTCTTCACCGGGATCGCTTCCGACGGCGAAGCCTGGGTCGGCTACAACCGGCGGGTGGGCTGGACGACGATCAACCGCTTCTCCAGCTCCGGCGGAAGCACCGGGAAGTTCACCTGTAGCCGACTTACAGGCTGCTAGACACGCACCTGTTGCTGCTCCTGCTGCCAGGCGATATAGCTGTCGGCCGGTGGATTTTTCTGGAAATAACGCTGCAACCCTTCAAACAATCCATCAGCAACCGCTTGCTGATGACGAGCAGTGACCAGTCGCTGACTGTCCCGCGCATTGGAAATAAACCCGGTCTCTACCAGAATCGACGGCACATCGGGTGACTTCAGCACCGCAAATCCCGCTTGTTCCACACGCTTTTGATGCAACGTGGTGATGCCCGCCAGACTTCCCAGGACCGTGCTGCCCAACTGCAAACTGGCGGCGATCGTAGCGTTCATCGACATATCGAGGATGACTCCGGCGAGCATCGGATCCTTGTCCTTGAGATTCAGCAGGCTGGTTGCACCCAGCAGATCTGCACCGTTTTCCCGCTGAGCCATGAAGCGCGCAGTGGCCGATGTCGCGCCACCCTCAGACAGGCAATACACCGAAGCACCCGATGCGGTCAGACGCGGCGCGGCATCTGCGTGCACCGAAATGAACATGTCAGCCTTGTGCTGGCGAGCAATATCGACCCGTTTGCGGAGCGGCACGAAGAAATCGTCATTGCGCACAAGCTTCACATCGAAGCCCTTTTCCCGCTTCAAGCGACGAGCGAGCAACTGTGAAATCGATAGCACAACGTCCTTTTCCCGCTCGCCTTTTGCACCGACCGCACCAGGGTCTTTGCCGCCATGACCAGGGTCGACCACGACAATAATGTCTCGTTTGGGATGAGTGGTTTTACCTGGTGTTTCACGTGGAACGCTCGGCATTGCCACTTTTGAATCGCTCAAAAGATCCAGAACCAGGCGATGCCCCTGCCCATCCTGAGGCGCCAGCAGAAAGGTATTGAGCTGAACCGGACGATTCAAATCCAGAACGATTCGGGTATCGCCCTTACCAAAATGCCCGGATCGGATGCTGCGAATGACGGTTTCACTGAGCGCCAACTGACTGAAATCGCCACTCAAACTGGCACCACTCAAGTCGATGATCAGACGATCCGGCGCACTCAGCGTGAACGTCTTGTAGCTCACCGGTCCACTCAAATCGAAGACCAACCGAAGCTTGTCATCCGAACGCCAGAGGCGTGCGTTGCGAATTTGTGTGGCGCTTACATTGAATGGAAAAGCCAGAGCGGCGCTGGCCAGCATCAGGTTAAGCAAATGGCGTCTGTGCATATGAAAACCCGTACATGAAAAAGGCATCGTGATTTGAATTGTTATAATGTAACATCAAATTCAATCAACACGATGGTACTGAACATGAATGCGCTGACGCTGCCGGATATCGCCGCGCAAGCTGCCCGCCAAGCCCTGCCGCTTGATTGGGTGGGGATGTGTGGCATCGCTCTACCTGTCCTTATCGAAGGCCAACGCCTGGCAGCAAAGGCCGATGCGGGGGTCAGCCTGGATGATGGTGAGGCTCGTGGCATTCACATGTCACGGTTGTATCTGGCGCTGGAAATGCTGGAACAACAAAACCTCACTCCCGTACTTCTGCACCAGGTTTTGCAGCGATTCCTCGACAGCCATGAAGGCCTGGCCAACAGCGCCTATTTGAATATCCATGCGGATTTGCTGCTCAGAAGGCCCGCATTGGTCAGCCCATTGGCAGGATGGAAAACCTATCCGGTGACCATTGCAGCCACTCTGAAAGACAAAGTGTTCCACGTGGAACTGAAAATTGAGGTGGCTTATTCCTCGACTTGCCCTTGCTCAGCCGCTCTGGCGAGGCAATTGATCCAGCAGCAATTCGTCGACGATTTCGCCAACAAGCCGTTGCAACATGCCGAGGTTCTGGCTTGGCTGGGCTCGACTCAAGGGATCGTCGCAACGCCCCACAGCCAACGCAGCACCGCCCTACTGCATCTGCACCTGGATGAATTCGTCGATGGTTTACCACTGACCTCGACCATCAACGACGCCGAAGCCGCCCTCGGCACCGCCGTGCAAACCGCCGTAAAGCGCGCCGATGAACAAGCCTTCGCCCTCGCCAATGGCCAGAACCTGATGTTCTGCGAAGACGCCGCCCGACGTCTGAATCTGGCGTTGCGTCGCTCGCCCGGCATCCGCGAGTTCCACCTGCGCGTGACCCACGCCGAAAGCCTCCACGCCCACGATGCAGTCGCTGAAAGTCACTGGCGCCGGGAGACCGAATGATCCGTCTCCAATCCTTGAGTTGGGGTGCACCCGGCCAACCACTCACCCCGCCGCTGAGCCTTCAATTGGAACGCGGCAGCCTGACCGCCATCATCGGTGTAAACGGCAGCGGCAAAAGCAGCCTGCTGAAAGTCATCGCCGGATTACAGAGGCCTTTGGCCGGCACCGTTGCATTAGGCGTCCCTCGCCAAAGTGGTTTGTCATTCCTTCCCCAGCAACAGCACCTGGATCGCCAATTCCCGATCAGCCTTCAGGAACTGGTAGCCGCCGGATTCTGGGGACGCCGACTGTCAACGCAACTGCGCGCACAACGCCTGACTCAAGCACTTGAAGATTGGCACTTGAGTGGCCTGGAACAGCGCCCGTTGATGGCGCTCTCCGGCGGTGAACTGCAACGCGCCCTGCTCGCTCGCCTGAGTCTGGCCGACACGCCTTTGCTGCTGCTCGACGAACCCCATGCAGCCCTCGATGAGCCCGGTCAGGCATTGCTCTGGCAACACCTGCATACCTGGCATGAGCAAGGCCGGACACTGGTGATTGTTTGCCACGACCTCGCCGCCGTCCGCCAACACATTCCACAAACGCTGCTGATCAAACACAGCGGCTGCGTGTTCGGTCCCAGTGTCGAACTGATTCAGCAAACACCCAACGTGCAGGTGGCCTGATGCACGCCGCCGCACACTTCTGGCAACCGTTCCTTGAGTTTGTGTTCATGCGCCGGGCGCTGCTTGGCGGTCTGCTGCTGGCGTGCAGCACCGCGCCATTGGGCGTGTTCCTGATCCTGCGACGCATGAGCCTGATCGGCGACGCCGTCGCCCACGGCATTCTTCCCGGTGCCGCGCTTGGCTTCTGGTTTGCTGGCCTGAGTCTCCCTGCGCTGACACTCGGCGGCCTCGGCGCGGGCCTGAGCATGGCCGGATTGGCTGCATGGATTACCCGCCGCACCGGCCTGCGCGAAGACGCCAGCCTCGCGGCGATCTATCCGATTTCCCTGGCCAGCGGCGTGCTGATTCTGGGTATCGCCGGCAAACGACTCGACCTGCTGCATTTGCTGTTCGGTTCGGCACTGGCCGTCGACGGACCAACCCTCAAGGGCATGTTGGGCGTTTCGCTGCTGAGCCTGATTGCCATGGCGCTGATCTACCGCCCACTTCTGCTCGACACCCTCGACCCACTTTTTTTACGCACAGTCAGCCGACTCGGCCCGATCGCCCACGGCATGTTCCTGACTCTGGTGGTACTGAATCTGGTCATCGGATTCCAGGCCATCGGCGCATTGATGGTGGTCGGACTAATGATGCTGCCCGCCGCCGCTTCACGCTTCTGGAGCCGCCGTCTGCCGACCTTGATCGCCATCGCCGCCGTGATTGGTTGCCTGTCGGTGTGGCTCGGTCTGCTGCTGTCGTTCTACTACTCGCTGCCCAGCGGTCCGGCCATCGTGCTGGTCGCAGGCATCGGTTACCTGTTGTCCGTCGTGCTCGGGCCGGTTCACGGTCTGCTGCGCCGCCCGCCCTTGCTCACATCCCAATGAGGTGTTTCCCGATGCGCGCTCTACTCGTGTTGTTCAGCCTGATGCTGTCGATGTCATTGTCGGCGGCGGAGAAACTGCCGGTGGTCACCAGTTTCAGCATCCTCGCCGACATGGTGCATCAGGTCGGCGGCGAGCATATCCAGATCACCAACATGGTCGGGCCAGACGCTGATGCCCACACCTACGAACCGACGCCCGACGATGCCAAGGCCCTTCTAAAAGCAAAACTGATCGTGAAAAACGGACTGGGTTTCGAGCCATGGCTGGACCGCCTGGTGACCAGCACCGACACCAAAGCCACCGTCATCAGCGCCAGCCACGGTGTGATTCCCCGCTCTCTGGATGAGGACGGCGAAACCGTTCCCGACCCTCACGCCTGGCACAACCTGGCCAACACCGAGTTGTATGTCGCCAACATCACCAAGGCACTGATCGCCGCCGACCCGGCGAACAAAGCCGACTACGAACGCAACAGCAAGGACTACCTGAAACAGATCTACGCCCTCCTCGCCGAAGCCAAGGCCAAGCTCGGTTCCCTGCCACCGGGCAATCGCAAAATCGTTACCAGCCACGACGCCTTCGGTTATCTCGGCCAAGCCTACGGCATCGACTTCATGGCGCCGCAAGGTCTGTCCACCGAGCGTGAACCCTCCGCCGCCGAAGTCGCCGCACTGATCACCCAGATCCGTCAGGCCAAGGTCAAAGCGGTGTTCATGGAAAACATCAAAGACGCGCGCCTGCTCAAACAGATCGCCGACGAAAGCGGCGCACACATCGGCGGCACGCTGTACTCCGATGCCCTCGCCGCGTCGGGTCCGGCCAGCACATTCACCGGCCTGTTCGAATACAACCTCAACACTCTTTACGACGCCCTGAGCCAACCATGATCCGCAAAAATCCTTCCGGCGATCTGCCGCAAATTGCCGAGTCTGCCTACGTCGATAAAACCGCGATCATCTGCGGCAAAGTGGTGATCGGCGAAAATGTGTTCGTCGGCCCCTACGCGGTCATTCGCGCCGATGAAGTGGACGCCTCGGGCGAGATGGAGCCGATCACCATCGGCGCCAATTCGAACATCCAGGATGGCGTGGTGATTCACTCCAAATCCGGCGCAGCGGTGACCATCGGCGAGTTCAGCTCCATCGCTCACCGCTCGATCGTGCATGGCCCGTGCAAAGTCGGCGACCGGGTGTTCATCGGCTTCAACAGCGTGCTGTTCAATTGCGTGGTCGGCAACGGTTGCGTGGTGCGGCACAACTCGGTGGTCGACGGACGGGATCTCCCGGATGCGTTCTACGTGCCCTCCACCACCCGCATCGGGCCGGGCACCGACCTCTCGCAATTCCCGCCGGTGAGCGTCAGCGCTTCGGAGTTTTCCGAAGACGTGGCGCGCACCAACGTCGATCTGGTGCGGGGCTACAAAGCCCTGCAGAACGAGTTCTGAACCATGAACAGTGTGCTGATTCGCAATGCGCGCCTGGTTGATGACGGGCATGAGTTCTACGCCGATCTGCTGGTCAGCCACGGTCGAATCGTCAAGATCGGCCGCAGCATTGAAGGTGAAAACGCCACGCTGGAAATCGACGCCAACGGCCAGTGGCTGCTGCCGGGGATGATCGACGATCAGGTGCATTTCCGAGAGCCGGGCTCGCCAACCAAAGGCAGCATCTACACCGAATCCCGAGCAGCCGTGGCCGGTGGCATCACCAGTTTCATGGACATGCCCAACACCAATCCAGCCACCCTCACCCTCGAAGCGCTGGCCGACAAAAAACGTCGGGCAGCGATCAACTCGGTGGCCAACTACGGCTTTCACTTCGGCGTCAGTCACGACAACCTGGACACCGTCGCGGCGCTCAATCCAAGTGAGGTGGCCGGGGTCAAAGTGTTCATGGGGGCGTCGACCGGCAACATGCTGGTCGATGACCCCAAAACGCTGGAGCGATTGTTCGCCGAGGTGCCGACGATCCTGCTGGCTCATTGCGAACACACGCCGAGCATCGAGGCCAACACCGCCAGATTGCGCGAACAGTTCGGCGAACATCCCCCTCCCGACGCCCATGCGTTGATCCGTAATGCCGAGGCCTGCTATCGCTCTTCTTCACTGGCGGTTGATCTCGCCAAACGCCATGGCACTCGCCTGCACGTGCTGCACCTGACCACCGCCCGGGAGCTGGAACTGTTCGAAGACAAACCGCTGGCGCACAAACGCATCACGGCGGAAGTCTGCCTGCATCACCTGTTGTTCGATGATCGCGACTACCCGGACTTCGGCAACCAGATCAAATGCAACCCGGCGATCAAAAGCCAGGCTGATCGCGATGCCCTGCGCCTGGCGTTGTTGAGCAATCGCCTGGATGTGATAGGCAGCGACCACGCCCCGCATACCTGGGCGGAGAAACAGCTGTCGTATGCCCAGGCACCGTCCGGTCTGCCACTGGTGCAACATGCGTTGCCGGCGTTGTTGGAACTAGTGGCGGATGGCGTGCTGCCGATCACCACGCTGGTGGCGAAAACCAGCCACCGGGTGGCAGATCTGTTTGCCATTCCGGATCGCGGTTACCTGAGGGAAGGTTATTGGGCGGATCTGGTATTGATTCAGCCAGAGCCCGAGGGTGTTGCGGTATCTCGGCAACCGATCCTGTCGCAGTGCGGATGGACGCCGTTTGCCCGTCGCAGCTTTCGTCATCGGGTGAGTACGACACTGGTGTCGGGACAGGTTGCGTGGCACGACAATCGGCTGCATGACGGGTGTCAGGGATTGCCGTTGCGGTTCATGCGCTAGAAAAAACCGCCCCCACACTGTTGTGGCGGCGGTTCGATTTTCAGGCTCTTGGTTTGACGGTGCCGCAGTCCTGACCCAACCACACCGCGCGGGTTTCCAGACTGCCCTTCTGGTTGATCCCGATGGCATTGAACGTGCCATTGGCGACGGTGGTGAACTCACGATCGCTGACGAACGTAGCCACACCGGTGCCCGAGGCTCGCGGGCAACTGAAACGGAATTTCCATTGGTTGCCGTTGCGCTCGGTGATCTGCTGTTTGCAGCCCGACTGCGGGTCTGCCAGCGGAATATCATTGGTCGCCACTTGCTGCGGTGTCAGGCAGGCACGGATGCCCTTGCCGCCTATGTTGATCCCTTGCTTCTCCAGCGCCGCCCGCTGTTGCGGGGTGATCTGGCCCTGAATCTGGCCGAGGATCGATTGCACATCCATGGCTTGATCATCGACCTTCACATTGCTCGACGTCATTTCCCACAACCCCGGCTGCAGCATTTGCGCCTGAGCCACCAACGGCAAGGCCAACCCCAGACCCAGCGCCAAACCCAGCAGACGAACGTTCATTGAAAAACTCCTGATCAGTAATGGCCGTTAGACGCCGGCCGCTTGTTTCGGTTCATGGCCTGCTTTCATGGCTAAAAAGAAAATAGCGACAACCGCAAAGGAACATGGTCTGTTAAGCATTGAATCTTCAGGAGCAAGGTTGCCCCATGGATTATTTTGGACCGCACATCTTCGGTTATCTGATCGCTCTGATACATAGCCTGGGCACCATTGCCGCCATCCATGCGGTGCTGACCGTCCGTACCGCGCAAGGCGCGATCGCCTGGGCGCTGTCGCTGATCTTCATTCCCTATCTCACGCTCATTCCCTATCTGGTATTCGGTCGCAGCACCTTCGACGGTTACATCAAGGCCCGACGTCAGGCCAACGAACAGATGCGTCAGGCCGTTTCCGAACTCAACTGGCGCCCTTGGGTAGAAGAAGCCCTGACGGCTCGCGCCTCGAATGCCTACGACTCGTTGCGGGCGATGCCAAAGCTGGGACGCATGCCATGCCTGGCCAACAATGAAGTGCAATTGCTGATCAACGGCACCGCCACGTTCGACGCGATTTTCCACGCAATCAGCCAGGCACGTGAAGCCGTGTTGATTCAGTTTTTCATCATTCATGACGATCGCCTCGGCCAGCGCCTGCGCGAACTGCTGCTGAAGAAAGCCGCCGAGGGTGTCGCGATTCATCTGCTGTACGACCGCATCGGCAGCCATGCCCTGCCCCACAGTTACGTTCAGGCCCTGCGTGATGGCGGGGTCGAGGTGAAGGCATTCGCCACCCGCAGCGGCTGGCTCAATCGCTTTCAGGTGAATTTCCGCAACCATCGCAAGATCGTCGTGGTCGACGGAATGACCGGCTTCGTCGGCGGGCACAACGTCGGCGACGAATACATGGGCGAAAAACCACCCCTGGCGCCATGGCGCGACACCCACGTTCAGGTGCGCGGCCCGGTGGTTGCGTGCATGCAGGAGTCATTTGCCGAAGACTGGTTCTGGGCCGCCCGTACGCTGCCGCCGCTGATCCTGCCGGACGTTTACCCGGAAGACGGCGTGCTCTGCCAACTGCTGGCCAGCGGACCGGCGGATGCCTACGAAACCTGTTCGCTGTTCTTCGTCGAAGCCATCCATGCCGCAACCGAACGCGTATGGATCACCAGTCCCTACTTCATTCCCGACGAAGCGGTGTTCGCCGCGTTGCGTCTCGCCGTCCTGCGCGGTGTCGATGTGCGATTGCTGCTGCCGTCGCGTCCCGATCACCGCATCGTTTACGCCGCATCGAGCCTTTACGCGTTCGAAGCGGTACGCGCCGGGGTACGGGTATTCCGCTACGAACCGGGTTTCCTGCATCAGAAAGTGGTGTTGGTCGACAGCGAAATCAGCGCCATCGGCAGCGCCAATCTGGACAACCGTTCGTTCCGGTTGAATTTTGAAGTGATGTTGCTGACGGTCGACAGTGAATTCGCCGGCCACGTGGAACAGATGCTCAACGAGGACTTCGCCCAGGCCTACGAAATCGCCAAGGAAGAAGGCCGGGAGATCCACCGCCTGCAACAACTCGGCATGCGGATCGCCCGGCTGATTTCACCGATTCTCTAGCTCAAGGGTTATAGATGTCGTCACGGGTCCACGGCAGTTCATGGCTGCCATCGGCGTGGGCCTTTACCGCGAGGATCTGGTGCAGATTGATCCAGCCCCGGGCAAACGCGTAGGCACAACCGGCCAGGTACAGGCGCCAGATACGCAGGGCCTGATCCGGCACCAGTTTGCCGGCCGCTTCGAGGTTGTCCTCCAGCCGCTCACTCCAGTGGTCCAGCGTTCGCGCGTAATGCAGGCGCAGGCTTTCGACATCCACGATCTCCAGACCGGCCTCGCTGATCTCGGCCGAGATCATTGCCAGGTGTGGGAGCTCGCCGTTGGGGAACACGTATTTTTCGATGAAATCTCCGGCACCACGCCCCACCGGACGGCCATCGGTGTGCTTGGCAGTGATACCGTGGTTCATCACTAGACCACCCTCCTTCACCGCGCCGAACAGGGTTTTGCAGTACTCGGCCAGGTTCGCGTGACCTACGTGCTCGAACATGCCGACGCTCACCACTTTGTCGAAACGGCCGTCCTGCGGCAGATCACGGTAATCGAGCAGTTGCAGTTCGACCTGGTCTTCCAGGCCTTCGGCTTTGACGCGCTCCCGAGCCAGCGCCAGTTGCTCCTTGCTCAGGGTGATACCGAAGACTTTGGCACCGAACTCGCGGGCGGCGTAACGCGCCAGACCACCCCAACCGCAGCCGACATCCAGCAGGTAGTCGCCCGGCTGCAAACGCAGCTTGCGACACAGATGCCGGAATTTGGCCTGCTGGGCCTGTTCGAGGGATTCGCTGCCGGTTTCAAAATAGGCGCAGGAGTACGCCATGTCGCTGTCCAGCCACAATTGGTAAAACGCGTTGGACAGGTCGTAGTGGTAGGAAATGGCTTTGGCGTCGGTTTCCTTGTCGTGCAAGGTTCGCACCGGCTGGCTGTCGTCGTCATCGTCGAGCAGCGCCGTGCTCAATTCGTCGCAGACCCGGATGACCTCGCTGATCGAGCCTTCGAGTTCGAGTTTGCCCTCGACGAACGCCGCCCCCAGCGCGTCGAGACTTGGATGGGTCAACTGGGACACCATCAACGGATCCTTGACCACGATGGTGACGCTGGGCGTCGGGCCCAGATTGAATTCATGGCCGTCCCAGAGTCGCAGACGAAGCGGAAGCTGCAGATTCTGTAAGGCCGGTGGAAGTTGCGCGAGCATGGAATATCCCCCTGGTTTCAGACGTCTGTTCTGAGGGTAGACCATCCTTGAAAATTAGCAGGCTATCGATTCGATAGTCGCCACCTATCAGCCAAAAAGGCCGTAACGGCACCGATCTCCGAGCTTCAGTGCGCCTTCTCTGAAGACTTCAAGACCAGCGCACAGTTCGAAAAATGATCAGTTCTGCTCGTCGAGCTTCAACAGCGGCTCCTGGAATCGCAACAAGCGGCCGGCATTGCCCAACACCAGCAACGTACTGAGGTTGTGCAGCAATGCAGCAATCATCGCCCCGGCCGCGCCCAGCCAGCCGAACGCGGCGAACACGACGATGGCCAGCGTCCAGCCCAGACCGATGATCACGTTTACCTGCAGCGTGCGTCGGCACTGACGGCTGAGGCGCACACAGGTGCCGAGCCGGCGAAGGTCGCTGCCGATCAGCACGATGTCGGCGGACGCCAACGCGATGTCTGCACCGCCCGCCCCCATCGCAACACCCACCACACCGGCCTTGAGTGCCAGCGAATCGTTGATACCGTCGCCGACCACCATCGGCCGGAAGCCGTTGTCGATTTCCTTCAACACTCGATTGAGTTTGTCTTCGGGCAACGCCTGGGCTTCGACTTCATGCAGGCCGACATCCCGCGCCAGAGTTTGCGCCACGCTCTGACGGTCGCCAGTCAGCAACAGTTGCCGCCCGAGGCCCAACTCGCGCAGTTCGCTCAAGGCGAATTTCGCTTCCGGTTTGACGCTGTCGGCGAGCAACAGCCAGGCGAGGAATTCACCGTTCAAGGCCAGGCCGGCAATCGGGCCGTCGTGCTCGGGAATCGATGTGGTCGGGATACCCAGCTGCGCAAACAACTCCGGACGACCAAGTGCCGCTTCACCCTGCTCGGTCCTGGCGACTACACCCAGACCCTGACGTTCGTGAATATCGGTCAGCACCAACACGTTGTCCGCATGAACCAGGCCTGCCAGTGCACGACTGACCGGGTGACTGCTCGCAGCACCGAGACTGGCGGCCAGCGCCATCACCGAATCGTGATCCGCGTGCGCGCTGTTGATCGACTGCAAACGCAATGTGCCGTAAGTGAGCGTGCCAGTCTTGTCGACCACCAACGATGTGAGGTCAGCCAACTCTTCAAGGAAGGCCGAACTGCGGATCAGAATCCCGTGCCGCGCCGCGACCGCCACGCCGGCAATCGCTGTGGCCGGCGCGGACAACACCAGCGCACACGGACAGGCTGCGACCAGTACCGCCAGCATCGCCTGCGCATCGTTGGTGACAAACCAAGTTACCGCTGCCAGCAGCAACACCAGCACCATGTAGCTGCCAGCGTAACGTTCCAGCAGCCGGGTGATCGGTGGTTTGGAACGCTCGGCGTTCTGCATCAGGGCGATGACCTTGCCCAGAGTCGATTCATCGCCGGTGCGGGTCACCTCGATGCGTAGCAGGCCATCGAGGTTGATCGCTCCACCGAAAACCGTCATTCCAACGCCCGCCTCCACGGGCACCGACTCACCGGTGATCGACGCTGTGTCGAGGCTGGCCTGCCCGGACAATACACGACCATCCGCCGGCACCCGATCACCGGCTCGCACTTCAACGGTGTCACCGGCCTTGAGCGTGCCATTGTCGACTTCAATGACGGTGCCATCCGCCTGGATTTTTCGTGCGTGGCTGCGAGTGAGTTGGCCCAAGGCATGAATCGCTTCCTGCGAGCCGATCACACTGCGCTCCTCCAGCACATGGCCGAAGATCATGATGATCGGCAACAGTGCGGCGGTCAGCAGATCGCCAGTGGCCCAGGCACCGAGCATCGCCAGTGCGATCAACTGGTCGGTGATGCCGTGCAGGCTCGGATAGCGCAGGCTGAACCACGCCGAGCGCATCACTGGCACTGCAACCAGCAAAGAAGCAACACCGAGCAGCAACTGACTGACACCTGTCTGCTCCGGCATCAACCAGCGCCAGATCAATCCCAGCCCGAGCAGTCCAAGGGCGAGCATCGCCAAGGTCAACTGGCGCGCGGCGCGACGTTGCTCGGCCGAGGACAACAGACTCGGTGCGGCGTTAGTGGCGGTCATTTACTGGCTCCCTGAATGATCAGGCGGGAATCGTCTTTCGGATCGACCGTGGTGACCGAGCCGGCCTGGCCGAGAATCTTCGGTATCCGTTCGCGGTACAGGCGCAGCAACATTTGCGGGTCGGTGCCCTGCTGTCGGGCCTGAGCCAGACTCAGAACGGTGGCTGTATCGGCAGAGGCTTTTGCCAGGCGCTCACCGGCCTGAGCGTGGGCGACCTGCAATGTGCGGTCGGCGAGTTCATTGGCGGTCTGGGTGATTTTTTCAGCGTCGGTACGAGCATTGGCCACCGCTTTGTCGGCCTGCTGGCTGGCAGTCAGCACTGCATTGAATGCACCGACCGCCGGCTCGGGCAGACTCGATTGCACATCGACCCGCGCCACTTCGATACCGATGCCCTGCCCGCTCGCCTTCAGTTCGGCCAAGCGACGATTGATGCCCTGAACCAGATCGCCGCGCAACCGCTCGCGTCGTTCGGCGGCTTGATTGTCAGCGCCGATCAGTTCCGGCCGCGCCACCAGAATGGTGTCCAGATCCCGCGCTGCTGTCAGGGCTACTGCGCTGCGGGTCACCAGTCGATCCAGTGCTGGCAGCACATGGTCGCCTTGCAGCACGAAGTCATAGGGATCGGTGACCTTGTAGAACACCCGCACATCCAGCTGCACCACACCGGCATCACCGGTGAGCAAATAGCCGGAACCGGCCAGTGCATCACTTATTGGCGTGGCGAATGTCGCGACGCGATCTGCCTGTATTGCAGCAGGACTGCGCAGCAGATTTTCCACTCGACGTTCGATGACCCGATCCGCCGCCGGCAGCAAAACAACCTGCTCGAACGGCTGCGGCCAGGCCAACAACAACCCGGCATTCTGGATGCGATCCAGTGCACCAAAATGCATGACCACCGCACGATTCTGCGGGTCGATCTGCCGCACATTGGAAAACGCCCAGGCCAACGCCGCCAGCACCGTCACCGCGTACAGGGCAAAAAACGCCAGACGTCCCGCCTGAATCCACGGACTGTTCAACGAATTTGTTCCACGTGGAACTTCACTCATGGCTGCGTTCCGGTCTTGCTGTCCATATTCGGCGGACCGTCCACCAACACGCGGAAAGGCGCGGCATCGGTGCGCAGGATCAACTTGGTGTCCGGCGTAACAATGGTGCCAAGGGTGTCCAGCGAGCGCAGCAAGTTGTACAGCTGCGGCGACCCGGCATAAGCGCGACCATAAATCTGCGCCGCCTCGACCCGAGATTGCGCCTCGATTTCGGCTGCTTTCACCGTCGCGTCAGCCTGGACGATTCGCGCATCACGCTCGGCGCCAGAACGAATTTGTGCAGCTTCACGCTTGCCGATTGCCGTGCGCTCGGTAGCAATGGTTTCACGCTCGGCGCGCATCCGGTCAACCGTCGCGGTGAGGGTCACCGACGGCAAGGTCAGTCGCTCGATGCCCACTTGCACCACCCGCACGCCATAAGTAGCGAGCAATTGCTGATCGATCTGCTGACGCAACTGCGCCTCGAAATCGGCAATGTGAACCTGGTTGGCATCGGTGTTGACCAGATTGGCCAGGTCGAAACTGCTGGCGGTGGTCTCCAGTGCCGAGCCGACAAAAGTGCGAATCTGTCGCGCCGCTTCGTCCGGTTGATTCTGTACCGCTCGCATGAAGCGCTGAACATTGTCCGCATCGCCTTGCACCTGCCACGCAACATACGCCTGCACGATGATGCGCAAACCGTCGCGGGTACCGACGTCCTGCAATCCACTCGATGTGGTGCGCAGGCGCAGATCCACCGGAATTGCCGCTTCGAACGGCGCCGGCCAACGCCAGCTCAGACCGGGCTCCAGCAACACTCGGGACGGATTGCCGAAGCGGGTAATGACCGTGGCTTCGCCGGAGCGCACCTGCACCAGACTTGCCGCTGCGATGGCAAATGCCACCAGCAACACGGCCCAGCCCATGCGGCGCCACGGGAACGGCCCCGCCTCTTCCGGCGCGCCATGATGATGGTGATGATGCCCGTGATGGTGATGGCCGCCATGAGCATGGTCGTGACCGCTGTGGTCATGGTGATCGTGAGTATGCGACTGGCTCAATGGGTGGCTCCTGGTTGAGCGGTGGTGCGCGCCGGCGTCGGATCAGCCGGCAGCGTGAACGTACGCAGGTCGATGGTCGGCGCATTGCTGCTGCCGCCCAGACGATGGTCGAGCACCAACAGTTTGGCTTTGCCCAGTCCCTGACTGAGCTGGCTGAGGTATTGCTCCAGCACGAAGGCCTGGCCGGCGCTGGCGTAGGCTTTTTGCTCGGCGCTGAATTTCAGATCCGCCGCACGGGCGGTCGAGCTGGTTTCGTGGGCATTGGCGCTGGCCTGATCGCGTGCGAGGCTGGCCTGCAACTGCGCCTGATTACTCGCTTCGGCAGCAGCGCCACGCTCACGGGAGATCAACGCCTGAGCTCCAATCTGCGCCGCCTGCACGCTGTGATAAGCGTTGGCCGCGCCCGCCGGAGGGTGAATCGCCTCGACCACCGTGGCGAGAATTTCTACGCCGCTGTCGAGTTTCTGCAGATCGCTTTGTACGGCGCGGCCGATCTCGTCAGCCAGCCCTACCCTGTCCTGCCCCAGCAAACCGTCGAGGGTGCGCGATGCAAAATCGTGAACCAGAATCCGGCTGGCGGTGCTGCGGATCAGCGTCGGTACATCCGCGCTGTTGTAAGTCGCGGCCAACGCCGCCTGATCGCTGAGGCCGATTCGATAAACGAAACGCACGTCCATGTTGACGATCTGGAAGCTTTGTTGCTCGCCACGGCTGCTGGCGATGACCTGGGATTTATCGTTGACGTGGCTGGCATCCCACAGGCGGTTGGCGGTGATCGGGGCCGGGCCTTCCGTCGGATCTGGCTGAACCGGCACCGGGTTTTCGCCGACGCTGGTCGCCAGTTCGTGCACCACGCCATTCTCCACGCTCAACACCCGGCCCAGCGGCCAAGGCAGGCCGGCATGCAAACCGGGGCCGAATACCTGCACCGGTTTGCCGAAGCGCTCGTAGATGCCACGACTTTGCAGCGGGATTTCATGAATCCCGGTGAGCAACCAACCCACCGCCGCCACCAGCACCAACACCGGCAGGAACGCGCGACGCATGTAGCTGAAGGCCCAGATCTGCCGCAGGTCGATACCGAAACGGTTGTGCAATTCGTGCTGCAAGGCGAGCAATGGTTGCGGCGGCCAGCGCAGCAGATCGGCGACAAAGCTGCGGGCCAACAGCACCGGTTCGAGCTGTTCGCGGCGCGGGCTGAACAGCGACAGCAAAGCACGCAGCAGCAACTCCGCCGCGACCAGTCCCGGCAGGATCCCGATCAACACAGCCAAACGCACGGGCCAGACCGAACTCTCGCTGGCGAACAGCAAGCACAGCGCACCCAACACCAGACTGATGATGACCACTCGCACCAGTTGCGCCAACGCACCGGCCTCGGGCCATTGCGCCGGGTTTTCCTGAGCCAGTTGCCGCTCCAGCACCAGCAGACCGAACGCCAGCAGCAGCGCAATCGCCGCGCTGACTGAAGCGGACAAACCCACCGCAGCCGAAGGCAATGCCAGGTTCCACACCTGCTCGATGCCGAGCAACGCCAACAGCGCCAGGCCGCCCAACCACAATGTCGCCGCGCCGATCTGCCCCAGCACATGCAGGCTGCGGCGGCTCAGCCGATCCAACATTCGCTCGTACCAGCCGTCCGGCGCGGGCGTCTCGTCGACAGGAGTTACCGGCACCACCGGGTTGATCACCCGCGCTCGCCAATCGCTCACCCACCACGCCGATTGCAACCCGGCGACCAGTACCAGCAGCGCCGCGCTCTGATTGACCAACAGCGCCGGCCACAGCGATTGCGAGGCGAACAGGCCAACAAAAAATGCCAGCACCACCCCGGCCACGGCCAACCCGCCGAGTCCGATGGCCAACCGGCGCAATCGGCGCCCCTGGGCTGCCGCCTGCTGAAAGCGCGGCAAACCGCTCACTTGCGTGCCATCAACGTCCAGATCGACTTGCATAACCCCCCAAAACCCTTGGCTCAATGCATAACTCGTTACGATATAACGAAATCCGTGAAATATTTGTACTCAATTTCACATTCAAAGACGCCCAACCTGTCGCGTTCCTGAAGCCTTGACCGAAATGTCCGTAAACGCACATATTACGTACGTAATTTTTAGCGATCGCATTCTTCAGCCAGGAGTAAGCGCATGAGCAACTATGACGTAGTGATTCTGGGCGGTGGGCCCGGCGGTTATAACGCAGCGATCCGGGCCGGCCAGTTGGGCCTCAAGGCCGCTTGCGTGGAAGGCCGCGCCACGCTGGGCGGCACCTGCCTCAACGTCGGTTGCATGCCGTCCAAGGCGTTGTTGCATGCGTCCGAACTGTACGACGCGGCGACGGGGGCGGAATTTGCCAACCTCGGCATTGAGGTCAAACCGACACTCAATCTCGCGCAGATGATGAAACAGAAGGACGAAAGCGTCGCCGGCCTGACCAAAGGCATCGAGTTCCTGTTCCGCAAGAACAAGGTCGACTGGATCAAGGGCTGGGGCCACATCGACGGTCCCGGCAAAGTCAGCGTGACCGGTGATCAGGGCAGCCGGATCGAGCTGACCGCCACCGATATCGTCATCGCCACCGGTTCCGAGCCCACTCCCCTGCCCGGCGTGGAGATAGACAACCAGCGCATCCTCGATTCCACCGGCGCCCTGTCGTTAAGCGAAGTGCCCAAACATCTGGTGGTGATCGGTGCCGGCGTGATCGGCCTCGAACTCGGTTCGGTCTGGCGGCGACTCGGCGCGCAGGTGACGGTGGTGGAATACCTTGACCGCATCTGCCCGGGCGTGGACGGCGAGGCCGGCAAGACCCTGCAACGCTCGCTGAGTAAACAGGGCATCAGCTTCAGACTGAGTTCGAAAGTCACCAGCGCCACGTCCACGGCCAACGGCGTTCAGCTGAGCATCGAGCCGGCGGCCGGCGGCACCGCCGAACGGCTGGAAGCCGATTACGTGCTGGTTGCCATCGGCCGCCGCCCCTATACCAAAGGCCTGGGCCTGGAGAACGTCGGCCTGAGCACCGACAAACGCGGCATGCTTGCCAACAAACACCACCGCACCGAAGCGCCGGGCGTGTGGGTCATCGGTGATGTCACGTCCGGGCCGATGCTGGCACACAAGGCGGAAGATGAAGCCATGGCCTGCATCGAACAAATCGTCGGCAAGGCAGGCGAGGTCAACTACGACCTGATCCCCAACGTGATTTACACCAAACCGGAACTGGCCAGCGTCGGCAAGACCGAGGAGCAGCTCAAGGCTGAAGGCCGGGCCTACAAGGTCGGCAAATTCCCGTTCACCGCCAACAGCCGGGCAAAGATCAATCACGAGACCGAGGGCTTTGCCAAAGTCATCGCCGACGCGCACACCGATGAAGTCCTCGGCGTGCACCTGGTCGGCCCGAGCGTCAGCGAAATGATCGGCGAGTATTGCGTGGCCATGGAATTCAGCGCGTCGGCCGAGGACATCGCCCTGACCTGCCACCCTCACCCGACCCGCTCCGAGGCGCTGCGTCAGGCAGCGATGAATGTCGAGGGCATGGCAACTCAGATGTAAGCACGTTGCGGATACTTCCCGCGTCCTGCGGGAAGTATCAGGACGGCAAATGCCCCAGCGGCAACGCCCCTGGGGTCTTCACTGTGTGAATCGCAAAATTGCTGCGGATATCGCTCACGCCTGGCAGCTTCAATAGGCAACCGGTGAGAAAACGGTCATAGGCGCGCAGGTCCGGCACCACCACTTGCAGGAGGAAATCCGACTCTCCAGAGACCAGAAACGCCGAAATCACTTCCGGCAACGCCGTCACCGCCCGATGAAATGCTTCGGCCTGCTCATCGTTGTGCCGCTCCACCCTGACCCCGACAAACACCGTCAGCCCCAGCCCCACCTCATCACGGTCCAGGTTCGCCTGATAACCGCGAATCACCCCCGCCTCTTCGAGCATCCGCACCCGGCGCAGGCACGGCGACGCGGACAAACCGATCTCGTCGGCCAATTGCACGTTGCTCAGGCGCCCGTCCCGTTGCAGCGCGGCGAGAATCTTGCGATCGAAGGCGTCGAGTTTCATCGTTGGCAGATCCTGATGGTTTAACCGCAAAAAGAAAGCAGGTTATGCCAATCCAAGCAGTTATAGAAGCGAACTACGCAAGCACCTGCCCTGCCCCTCGGTCATAGACTGGTTGCACCGAATCGACAACGAAAGGGGTGCGACATGGCAAGTCTCTGGCTGTATTTCCTGGCTTTGGCGGTGGTCTATCTTCTGCCTGGTCCGGACATGATCCTGCTGCTGCAGACCGGTGCCCGCCAGGGTCGCGGCGCAGCGCTCGCCACAGCAGTGGGTTTGGCGGTCGCTCGAGGTTGTCATGTAGCGCTCGCAGCATTGGGGCTGGCGGCGCTGTTCAAGGCAGCGCCGTGGACATTCGATGCGGTGCGAATGGCCGGGGCGGCATACTTGCTGTGGATCGGCGTTCAATGCCTGCGCACCACACTGCTGCCTGATCTGAACGCTGGCACCGTAACGGACAGCCATGGGCAGTGGCGCGCAGCGATCCGTCGTGGCCTGCTGACCAATCTGCTCAACCCGAAAGCCTTGCTGTTCGGCTCGGTGCTGCTGCCGCAGTTCATCGTGGCGGATGGCGTACCGGTGCTGACGCAATTTGCGGTGCTCGGCGCGATGCTGGTGGCCGCTGGATTGCTGTTCGACAGCGCCTATGCCTTGCTCGGCACGGCGCTGGGCCGCTGGCTGAAACACAGCCCAACGGCCCAACGGGTGCAGCAGTGGTTGTTCGGCAGCCTGTTGATCGGTTTTGCCGTGCGCCTGACGTTCGTCCAGCAGGCTTAGGCTTTGCGGGCCTTGCGCTGACGGCGGCTAATCAGCAATAACGCAACGGCCGTGAACGTCACAATCGCACCGATCACCGGCCACTTGTAGGGCCGCAGTGTCGAGCGCACCGAATCGGTCACCTGAGTGACATAGCGCTTGTCGGCGTTTTCGAAGTCCGGATACGGGCACTGGTGGCCAAAGTCCACGGCCCACGGAACGTAGGGCCCTTCGTCGACATAACGTTTGTACAACGCGCTCTGCTCCTCCAGGCTGCTGTTCCAGCCGGCAGCAGAACACAGCACGGCGGCGAACGCCTGGCTGGTATGCGGCAGGTTGTCCGCCGCGCGACTGGCCAAAGCCGTGGCAACGAAGCGGTAGTGATAACGCTCATCCGGCTGCGCTTCACTGGCCTTCTGGCGTTGCACTTCGGCTTCGCTGACCAGCGGGCCGACTTTCAGCTCGGTGGTTTCCAGGCTGTAGTTGCCGCCGAAGGTCGCGTAATCCGGGGCCATTTCGTAACCCAGAATATCCATGCCCCACTCACGGGCCGTCCACGCCGCATTGAAGAGCGCACTGGCACGCTTGGTCGGCCACCACGCCGAATCGGCTTTCAGGCGTTGCTGACCGTAGAGTCGGGCCTTGTGCTGCAGATCGGGATTGTCGAAATAACCAACCGCGTCTTCGTAGTGCCCTTCACGCAACAAACGCCGGCCCAGCAGATTGCGCAGGCTCGCGGCCACCGGCAACGGAACGTAATTGTCGCGATCCTGCTGGCTCAGCGCGGGCGGCGCAGGCACGTTGGTATCGACATAATTTTTCAGCTCATCAACCGTCAACACCCGCTCGGCCACGGTCGCGGCGTCGAACCAGTAAATGCTCTGGCTGCGATACAACTGATCGAAGGCCTGCAGGTACTCGCCACGTTGCAGCGCGAGAATCGCGCTTTCACCCTCGACCCGGCACTTGGGCTGAAGGGATTCAAGATTCCAGTCGGCGGTACGCCGCTCGCCCCAGGATTCGCCCTGCGGGAAGGCCTGCGCAGCTTTCGCATAGGCCGCAGCCGCCGCACTCTTGTCGCCGTCGCGCACCGCCAGTTTCGCCCGCAGCCACCACGCCAGACCGCTGTCGCCGGCGTGTTCAAGGAACGCCTTGGCGCTGGCGTAATCGCCCTGTTGATAATTCATGGCCGCGAGACGATCGGCGTTATCGAGGCTGTCGCGTGTGCTGTTCTGCAACGCCTTGATCAGTTTTTTCTCGTTCGGCGGTTCATCGCCGAATGACCAGCCCATCCGGCTGATCAGCGACGCAGTCACCAATTGCTGCACGGCTTTGCCACGCAGCAACTTTTCCAGTCGATCCTCGGGCTCCTCGGCCAGATCATTCATCAACAGCTTCAGCGAGGTGTAGCCGACGTTCGAGCCATGCAGATTTTGCGTGGCATAGAGTTCGATGGCCTTGTCCCAACTGCCCGCCGTGCGCAGCGCCCGCGCCTCTTCGCCGAGGCTGGCCACGCCCAGCTCCAGCGGATCGCTGAAACCGTCGATGCTCAGTTGCCGCGTCTGGCGGAAGGCCTCGATGGCGTTTTCCAACGCATCGAGCGCATCCCCCGCTTCGCTGCTCATGGCAAAGAACGCCCGGCCCAGCGAATAAGCGGCCCACGTGCTGCGCAACGGGCGTTGATCAGCCGGCAGCGCCAGCAACTGGCGGAAATACTCGACGGCCAATTGATGATCACCCGCCCCGAACGCCACGGCGCCCGCCACGTACAGACGCAGTTCCACCGGCAGGCTCGCGCCCTGCACCTCGACCTCACGCGCATCGGTCAGGCTGCGCAATTGCTTGACCAGGGCCTGCTGCTCCGCGCTCAGGCCCTGCTGCTCGGCCTTCTCACGCTGTTCAGCAGGCTCCTTCGGTTCGCCATAAATATCGTCCGGGTTGTACGTGACAGCCGTGACGTTCTTCAGCCCGGCAATGGTCTTGCCGAGACGATTGATCTCGAACTTGAAGTTGCCCTCCGGCAGTTCCGCCAGCGATTGCCCGCGATCGTCAAGCAGACGCATCGGGAAATCCGGGCCGCAGGCCAGCGCCGATCCCAGCGGCAGGCTGAGGCTCAGGCATAGCAGATGGCGGGGCCAGTTACGGGTCAACATGCGAACCTCCTTGATCAATATTTGCGCAACGCGCCCAACCGATGGCACGCTGCCCGCCCGCCGGCAATCGGCCGTCGCGCAGGCGGGTGAAGGTAAGCAGATCCGCTGACTGTTGCAATGCATAACCGGCGAGCGCATCGGCGCCTTCACAGCCGCTGGCTTTTACCAGCACGCGCGCAGGCCAGGGGCTATCAAGGTTGCCGGCGTTGCCGAGCGTAATGTCGTAGAGGCCGTCCTGAACCTTGAAGCTCAAATCGAGATTGCCGGACAGCGCATCGCCCCGGGCCACCGCCCCCAAAGTCGTCAGGCTCCACGCCCGGCGGTCGTTGGCCAGCGGCAGGCGGAACCAGATCAGCCCGGCCAGATGCGCCGGCCGATCCTCGCGCAGTGCTTTGGCGAGTCGGCTGAGTTGCTGTGGATCGGCCAGCAACTCGCGGCGTTCCCCGCCTCGCTCCAGCGTCACTTCACTTTCCACTACCGGAGCGCCACCGCTGTCAGGCAACAGCGCCACACCATAGGCCGGCAGGGCCAGGTAGAACGGTTTGTCGCTGATCCGCCCCCAGCGCTTCGCCCAGTTGCGCGCCTGCTCAGGATCGAACAAACCGCGTCGCGGATCGCTGACCGCATGCACCTGCAACACGCTGCTGTCGACCGTCGCCAGCAGCGCCGACAGTTGCGGGCTGTCGAGCCATGCCGGCAACGCGGTGATGCTCAAGGGCAGTGATGACGGCAACGCTGCGCGCAGATGAAGGAGGAAGTCAGCGTAAGCCGGCAGCCGCGCATTGCCGGCATCGTGGTCGATCTCGACCCCGGCCAGCGTGAGTCCCCGGGTTTGCCAGTCATTGATCACCTGAAGGATTTGCGCCGTGACCTGCTCCTGATCCAGCGCCTTGAGCTGGCCATCGAGGCGAATCACGGCGATCAGCGACCTGCCATCATTCTTCAACAACTGCGGGTCAATACGTGCCCGACTCCAGCCCGCTTGAGGGAAAGCCTGCAACGCCAGCACCCGCAGGGTCGAAAAATCAGCGCGGCTGCCCTTGAGTGCCGACTCATGGGCCGGCGTCCACTGGCGTTGCCAGACATAGAGTTGCTGATCGAGAGGCGCTGGTGCCTGACGCTCGCATGCAGACAGCAACAGGGCGGTGGCCAGCAATGCTGACAGCCCGAAAAGAAACCGCATGACGTGCAAATCCCTGGCGACACAAGGCTGCAAGGTTACACAAAACCGGCGGGAGCGCGGCCGCTCCCGGAAAAAAGCGCTACGGTTTACGGGCGATGATGACCTGACTTTTTGCCATGACGCTGTCCAGCGCATGTTTGATCTGCGTGCCACGCGGCGAATTGAGCACGGCCTCCCAGGTCTTGGTCCATTGATTGAGCAACGGATGATCGGGGCTGCCCAGATCCACGTTGGCTTCCCAGAACAGCAGCATCCACAGTGACCGATAGAAGCCGTACTGGCTGTGGCTGACGATCTCCAGGCCAGCGTCGCTGACCATGGCCTTGAACTGCTCCTCGCTGATGATGCGAATGTGGTTGGGCTTTTCGAAGTACTCCGGTATGGCGATGCCTTTTTGCACATCCTCGGAACTCGGGTGCGGCACGCTCAGCAGATACAGGGCACCCGGCTGGCCAATCCGCACCAGTTCGGCGAGAAACTGCGCCGGATCGTCGACATGCTCAAGAACTTCGGTAGAAACGACGCGAGTCGCAGTGCCATCGGCGATTGGCAGCGGATTGCCGTCGGTGACGTGGTACTCGACGCTGCGCGCCGAGGTTTCACTGAGCCGCTGGCGGGCGGCCTCGATCTTGGCCGCGTCGATGTCGGCGACGATGATCCGCGCCCCGCGCATCCCGCAGAACTGCATGTTGCCGCCGTCGCCGCAACCGACGTCGACCAGAGTGTCCTCGGGCCCCACCGGGAAGCCTTTGTACAGCTCGCCAGTGTCATGGTTGAACCAGCCGCTGAGCATGGCATCGCGCAAGCCGAGCTGGAACGTGTCGACCTCCTCGACCGCCGGTGCAGCAGTCTGTGCAGGCGTCGACGCCGTGAGTTTCTTCAAAAGGCTCAGCATGGGGTGGCTCCAGAAAGAGGGTCGGCGGTGGGCGAAGCGGTGTGCAGCGGCTTGCGGTGCTCGAACAGCTGCGCGAAAAAGTCGCGCAAACGCTGCTCGGCCACAGCCTGACTGCAAAATCCTTGCAGGCTCGATACAGCCTGGGCCGACAGCTGTGCATAACGTTGCGGCTGGTTCTTCGCGACCTCGTAACTGCTGCGATAAGCGACGCAGACCGACGCCCAGTTGGTCACGTAGCGCAGCGTGCGAAACGCCTTGCGTGGATCGTGAGGCCAGGCGGTGAGCTCGTCGGTGGACTCGACCAGAAACGCATTGTCTTCGCTCAGGTAATCGATCATTGCCGTGGTGCGTGGTGCCACCGCCGGTTTGCCGCAGGACATGAACTCCATCAGCGGCAAGCACTGGCCTTCGCCGTAGGACGTGTTCACCACGTAACGGGTGGCCTGCACCAGGCGCTCGTAGTCCGCGTCCGCGAGGTAGCCGTAGATCAGCACGATGCGGCAGCGGTAGGAGCGGTTTTTGTACAGGTGATGAAGGATGTCGCTGAGGGCCTCTTCGGCATCGTGGTGAGTGAGCTTGAGCACCAGCGTTGCGTCTTCGACCTCACGGAACGTCACGCAGAATGCACTGAGCATGTCTTCCCAGTTCTTGCGCCCGTCGCCGGGGTTAAACACCGAGGTGTACACGACGCCATCGAGCAGCAATTCCTGCTCGCGGACCGGCGCCTCGAAGTCGATGCCCTTGCCTCGGCGCAGATGCTTCGGGCCAAAGGCGTCGAGATTGAGCTGACGACTGTCGGCCACCAAGCCCTTGATCTTCAGCCGCACCGGGCCCGTCGAGGGCTGGCCTTGCAGTTGAGCTCCGCGAGCCGAAAAGCGATCCCACACTGGCGCCGGCACCGCGACAATCGGGTAGTCGGCGCCCATCGCTTCGCGCACCGCGTTGACCGTGTAACTGGAGTGAGTGATCGCCGCCCCGCAAGCGCGGAGCACCGTGCGCCAGTCATTGCGTGGCTCGCCGTCAAAAGGCTCGTTGGGGATGGTGCTGAACTCCCAGGCGAACACCGGCAACGTCGGACAGGCCAGATGGATCGGTGTGCGATGCGGCGGCGAGAACGACAGGAAAACGCACGGCTCGCCACGAGCCAGGCATTCCAGGTACAGCGCGTCGACTTCGCGGGCCGGGTCCGTCACTTCCATCACCCGCCCGAGGCGCTCGAGCACCGGACGGTACTCCTTGAGCACGAAGTAATAGCTGTACTCGGAACGGCCGAGGTTCTGCGCGATGGTGTGCTGGTTGGTTTCGGAATGAATAATGATCAGCATGAGGCGTTGTCCGTCACGGGCGCGGCATCGACAACCGCTGGCACAAGGCCGAAGAAGTCCGCCAGGCGCTGCTGCACCGGGGCGAAGGCGCAGTAGTCGTGCATGCGCTCGACGGCGGCAACCGACATTCGGCGATAGTCCTGCGGTTGCGCCTTGGCCATCCGGTAACTGTTTTCATAGGCGCTCTTGAGCGAGCCCCAGTCCGGGCGATGGCGCAGGGTGCGGTAAATGATGCGGGTGTCCTGGGGCCAGATTGTGAGCTCTTCGCTGGACTGGACGACGAAGGCCACCGAGTCGTCGATGTAGTCTTCCATCGCCGTGTGATCCGGGGCGATGACCGGTTTGCCGCTGGACATGAACTCCATCAGCGGCAGGCACAGGCCTTCGCAGCGTGACGCGTTGACGTAAAAACTGGCGGCCTGGTAGAGCCGCGCATACTGCGGATCGTCCAGGTAACCGTGCATCACCAACACCCGGCAGGCGAACGGCGTCAGTTGCGCGAGCAAGGTCATCAGTTCGCTGTAGTAGGACGCCAGATCGTTCTGGGTGATCTTCAGCACCAGCGTCGCGTCGGACGTTTCGCGAAAGGCCCAGCAGAACGCTGTGATCAAGTGATGCCAGTTCTTGCGGCCATCCTTGGGGTTGAACACGGTCACGTAGATCACGCCATCGACCGTGGTTTCGACCACCCCCGAGGTGTCCGGCAGGTCCAGTGGCGGCGGTTCGTCCACCGCCACTTCATGAGGGCCGGCAATGTTTGGCAGGCGTCGTTCGAGCCAGGCATGGGTCTTGTCCGAGAACAGATCACGAAACCCTTCCCAGTAGCCGTGATGCAGATATTTCACGCGGGCCATGGGCTCGGGCTGATCGCTCGGGTTCAGTGCCCACAGTCGCAGGTAATGACGGGCAATCACCAGGCGTCGCTTGAATGTCAGGGGCGGCGGCCGCCGCGCCTCGATGTCCGCCAGTTGCTCGGCGGTGAGAGGCTTGGGCAGCAGATCATCGGCGGACAGTCCCAGCGTACGGGTATCGAAGATGCAGCCCTTGATCGCCAGGGTCGCCCCGGGATTGATCGGCGCGCTGACATGTTGCTCACGAATGGCCGCGAAGTTTTCCCACAGCGGCGTTGGCAACACCAGAACCGGAAAGTCTTCGCCCATGGCACGGCGAATCGCCCGGGCGGTGTGGCTCGACAACGTGATCACCCGTCCCTGTCGGGCAAGCATCTGCGTCCAGTCCTGACGTTGATCGCTGTCCCACGACTCATCGGGGATCGAATCGAACTCCCACGCAATCACGCAGATCGTCGGGCATTCAAGATCGGTAGGGGTATTTTGCGGCGGGGTGAACGACAGGAAAACACTGCTTTCGCCGGCAGCGAGCAGTTGTCGATACAGTGGATCGACTTCGCCGCGGGCAGACACCACATGCACACGCCCCAGGCTTTCGAGCACCGGGCGGTAAGCCTTGAGCACGAAGTAATAGCTGTATTCGGGACGCCCGAGACTCTGGCTGATGGAGCGGTCGTTGACGTCCGAGTAGAGAATGAAATTCATGGCATCCCACGGTGCGGCCGCCATCCCGGCAGCCTCACGCTATGACGGCCAGGCATCGGATCGGGTCGGCATGGCCGACATTCGTCCTGTGTCCGAAGCACGTCGTCGTTCTTGTTTTAGTGGTCAGTTTCACCGTATTGCGCAACCACTCTGGCAACGCTCGGGAAACCGCGACGAGGGGCATTCTAAACACATCCGTTCAGGATTCGTGAACCGCCCGGCGAGAAAAAACGGGCTACGCTGACGAGAACTGACCGGTCACGGTTTGGTCGGTTGAAATTGCCGAGCAATTGGCACAGATTGGCAACCAAACAACTACAACAACGACGTCACCCGTCTTTCTACCGGGAAATAAACACGGTCTGACAGACATCCCTTCAAGCCTGCGGGGAAAGGTGAGAGTTAAAGACCAAGGGGTCGCTGTTTGAAAAGAAGTCTGTTCATCACGGGCCTCAGTGGATTCGTGGGACAACATATCCAGTCGCGTTTGGGGCGCAATGACTCGGCATGGCAACTGCTGCCCGCCGCTTCGCCCTTCGACCTGACGGATCCGCAAAGCCTTGTCGATCTTTGGCCGCAAATGCCTGACGCCGTGATTCACCTGGCCGGTCAGACATTCGTCCCCGAAGCGTTCCGCGATCCGGCCCGTACCTTCGAGATCAATCTGCTCGGTACCCTGAACCTGTTGCAGGCGCTCAAGGCCAGAGGCTTCAAGGGCCCGTTCCTGTATGTCAGCTCCGGCGACGTGTACGGTCAGGTCGACGAGCCCGCACTGCCGATCACCGAACAACAACCGCCCTGCCCGCGCAATCCCTACGCGGTGAGCAAACTGTCCGCCGAATACCTCAGCCTGCAATGGGGCCTGAGCGAAGGCTGGCCAGTACTGGTGGCGCGCCCGTTCAACCACATCGGCACCGGGCAGAAAGACAGCTTTGTCATCGCCAGCGCCGCACGGCAGATCAATCGCATCAAGCAGGGGCTGCAAGCGCCGCAACTGGAAGTCGGCGACATCGATGTCACCCGGGATTTCCTCGATGTCGACGACGTCGTATCGGCCTATTTCGCGCTGCTGGAAAAGGGCACGCCGGGACAGGTCTACAACATTTGCTCGGGTCATGAGCAAAGCATCCGCAGCCTCATCGAGCAATTGAGCGACCTGGCCGAGGTCGAGTTGCAACTGGTTCAGGATCCGGCGCGCATGCGACGCGCCGATCAGCGTCGCGTCTGTGGCAGCCACCTGCGGCTCGCCCAGACCACAGGATGGACGCCGCAAATCTCTATACAACAATCCCTGCGGGCGATCCTGTCCGACTGGGAGACGCGAGTACGACAAGAATGACAAAAAGTGCATTGATCACAGGGATTACCGGTCAGGATGGCGCCTATCTGGCCAGACTGTTGCTCGACAAGGGCTACAAGGTTCACGGCCTGGTGGCGCGACGCAGCAGCGACTCGCGCTGGCGCCTGCGGGAAATGGGCGTCGAGGCTGACATCGTTTATCTGGACGGCGACATGGCCGACGCCTGCTCGGTGCAGCGTGCGGTCATCAAATCGGCACCGGACGAAGTCTATAACCTCGCCGCACAAAGCTTCGTCGCCGCGTCCTGGGATCAACCGGTGACCACCGGCATCGTCGATGGCCTGGGCGTGACTCACCTGCTTGAAGCGATCCGCCAGTTCAGCCCGCACACGCGTTTTTATCAGGCGTCCACCAGCGAAATGTTCGGTCTGATCCAGGCCGAGCAACAGGACGAGAACACCCCGTTCTATCCGCGCAGCCCTTACGGCGTGGCCAAACTCTATGGCCACTGGATCACCGTCAACTACCGCGAAAGTTTCAACCTGCACGCCAGCAGCGGCATCCTGTTCAACCATGAATCGCCACTGCGCGGCATCGAGTTCGTGACCCGCAAGGTCACCGACGCGGCCGCCCGGATCAAGCAGGGCAAACAGCAGGAACTGGCCCTGGGCAACATCGACGCCAAGCGCGACTGGGGTTTTGCCGGCGATTACGTCGAGGCCATGTGGCTGATGCTGCAACAGGACAAGCCCGACGACTTCGTGGTCGCCACCGGGGTGACCACCACCGTGCGCGAGATGTGCCGCATCGCCTTCGATCACGTGGGCCTCAACTACCGCGATCACGTGAAGATCGACCCGGCGTTCTTCCGCCCGGCCGAAGTCGAAGTGCTGCTCGGCAACCCGGCCAAGGCCCAGCGCGTGCTCGGCTGGAAACCCAAGACCGACCTCGACACCCTGATCCGCATGATGATGGATGCGGACATGAAACGCGTCGCCAAGGAGTAGGCCATGCTGATCCCCGTGATTCTGTCCGGCGGTGCCGGCACCCGTTTGTGGCCGGTGTCCCGCGAGGGCCACCCGAAGCCGTTCATGACCCTGCCCGACGGCCAGTCGCTGCTGGGCAAGACCTATCGGCGCGCCGCCGCCCTGCTGGACGGCTGGGGTGACATCGTCACGGTGACCAACCGCGAGTACTACTTCCAGAGCAAGGATCACTATCAGGCCGCGCGCCTTTCACGCCATCGCGGGCACTTCCTGCTTGAGCCCACAGGGCGCAACACGGCCCCGGCCATCGCGGCGGCGGCGCTGGCGTTGCAAGCCCTGCACGGCGACGCGGCAATCATGGTGGTGATGCCCGCCGACCACCTGATCGTCAACGAAGACGCGCTCAAGAGTGCGGTCGAGCACGCGGTCAATCTGGCGAAGGACGGTTACCTGGTGACCTTCGGCGTAGTGCCGACTGCCCCGGAAACCGGCTTCGGCTACATCGAGACCGGTGCGCCGCTGGACGCCAGAGGCGCGGCCAAAGTGCAGCGGTTCGTGGAGAAACCCGACCTGCAAACCGCCACCCACTACCTGGAAAGCGGCAACTTCCTGTGGAACTCGGGGATGTTCTGCTTTTCCATCGCCACGCTGATCGCCGAACTGCAACTGCACGCCCCCGAGTTGCTCGAGCAGACCCGCGCCTGCATGGCCGCCAGCGAACCGCTGGAAACCACCGGTTACCTGCAACAGGAACTCTCCCCGGCGCTGTTCGCCGAAATCACCGACATTTCCATCGACTACGCATTGATGGAGCGCTCGGAAAAAGTCGTGGTCGTGCCTGCCAGTTTCGACTGGAGCGACATCGGTTCCTGGGGCGCCGTCGCGGCGCTGGTGCCCGCCGATGCCGACAACAACCGCGCCAGCGGCGAAGCGATCTTCATCGACAGCCGCAACAACTTCGTCCAGAGCGAAGGCCGGTTGGTGGCCGCCGTGGGGGTGGAAGACCTGATCGTCATCGACACGGCCGACGCCGTATTGGTGGCCCACGCCGACCGTGCCCAGGATGTGCGGCGCGTGGCCAAGCAGCTCAAGGACAAATCCCACGAAGCCTATCGCCTGCATCGTACGGTCAGCCGTCCATGGGGCACCTATACCGTGCTGGAGGAAGGCCCGCGCTTCAAGATCAAACGCATCGTGGTCAAGCCCGGTGGCAAGTTGTCGTTGCAGATGCACCATCACCGCAACGAACACTGGGTGGTGGTCGAAGGCATGGCCAAGGTCACCAACAACGGCAGTGGCACGACATTGGTGGCCAAGAACGAATCGACGTTCATCGCCGCCGGCCACAAGCATCGCCTGGAAAACCCCGGGGTGATCGACCTGGTAATCATCGAAGTACAAAGTGGCGAATACCTGGGAGAGGACGACATCGTCCGCTTCGAAGACCAATACGGCAGGACGGTTTAAATGCTGCTTTCCCTGTACCGCTCGCTGCATGACTATCGGGGTTTCATTCTCGGCAGCGTGCAGCGAGAGTTTCAAGCGCGGTATCGCAATTCACTGCTGGGTGCCTTGTGGCCGGTGTTCAATCCACTGTCGATGATCATCGTTTACACCGTGATCTTTTCCCACATCATGCGCGCTCGCTTGCCGGGCGTGGATGACAGCATGGCCTACAGCATTTACCTCTGCGCCGGCCTGCTGGCATGGGGGCTGTTTTCTGAAATCACCCTGCGCAGCCAGAACATGTTTCTGGACAACGCCAATCTGCTGAAGAAGATCAGCTTCCCCAGAATCTGCCTGCCGGTGATTGTGCTCTGCAACGCGGCGATCAACTTTGCCATCATCATCGGCCTGTTCCTCGGGTTTCTGCTGATCACCGGGCGCTGGCCGGGCATGGCAATGCTGGCGTTGATTCCTCTGATTGCCCTGCAGATGATGTTCTGCGCCGGGCTGGGCATGGTCCTCGGCGTGTTGAACGTGTTCTTTCGCGATGTCGGCCAACTTTTCGCCATCTGCCTGCAGTTCTGGTTCTGGCTGACCCCGATCGTGTATCCGATGAGCATCCTGCCGGAGTGGGTCCAGCGCCTGTTGCAACTCAACCCGTTGACCAACCTGATCGGCAGCTATCAGAACCTGTTCGTGTATGGGCAGTGGCCCGTCTGGAGTTCCCTGTTGCCCGTGTTCATTGCCGCGCTGGTGATGTGCCTGATCGGCCTGCGCCTGTTTCGCAGGCGCGTCGGTGAAATGGTGGATGAACTCTGATGGGGCATATCCGCGTGACCGGCCTGGGCAAGGCTTACAAACAATATCCGACACGCTGGAGTCGTCTGGCGGAATGGCTGATCCCGTTTTCCCCCCTGCGCCACCGCCAGCATTGGGTGCTGCAGGATGTCGCTTTCGAGATCGCCCCCGGCGAGTCGGTGGGCATCGTCGGCGCCAACGGAGCGGGCAAGAGCACCTTGTTGAAGATGATCACCGGCACCACCCAACCCACCTGCGGCAAAATCGAGACCGAAGGTCGCGTAGCCGCATTGCTGGAGTTGGGCATGGGTTTTCACCCGGATTTTACCGGCCGCCAGAATGCGATCATGGCCGGGCAACTGCTGGGCATGCAGGTCGACGAAATCGAAGCGCTGATGCCCGACATCGAAGGTTTTGCAGAAATCGGCGCGGCCATCGATCACCCGGTCCGCACCTACTCCAGCGGCATGCAAATGCGCCTGGCCTTCAGCGTCGCCACCGCACGGCGACCGGATATCCTGATCGTCGACGAAGCCCTGTCGGTGGGTGACTCCTACTTCCAGCACAAGAGCTTCGACCGCATCCGCAACTTCCGCAAGGCTGGCACCACCCTGCTGATCGTGTCCCATGACCGCTTTGCGATCCAGTCGATCTGCGACTCGGCCATCCTGCTCAAGGATGGCCACATGGCCATGTACGACAAACCGGAAGTGGTACTCGATTATTACAACGCCCTGATGGCCGAACGCGAAGGTCAGATCGTACGTCAGGAAAAGCTCACCGGCGGCGAAGTACGGACCGTGTCCGGCACCGGTGAAGCCGTGATTCTGGGCGTGCGCCTGCTGGATGAGCAGGACCGCGCCATCGATGCTGCCGAGGTCGGTCAACCGGTGGTGCTGGAAGTGCAGGTCGAAGTACGCAGCGACATTGAACGACTGGTGCTCGGCTTTCTGATAAAGGATCGCCTGGGCATGATGATGTATGGCATCAATACCCATCGCCTCGACAAGGCGCTGACGGATCTGCACGCCGGAGAGCGCTTCACCTATCGCTTTGCCTTCGTGATGGGACTGGGCAAGGGCAATTACTCGATATCGCTGAGTCTTTCGCGCCTGGACTCCCATCTGGATCGAAACTTCGAGTGGCGCGACTATGGCTTGGTGTTTCATGTGATCAACGGCCGGCAGGAGGATTTTGTCGGCAGCTCGTGGCTCAACGCCAAGGCCTCGATAACCCGCAATACCGGTGCTGCGCTGACTGAGCGCGCACCATGACCCGGTTGCTGGTCGAATGCACCCACGTGTTCCGGCACCCGAAAGTCAATTCGGGCATTCAGCGGGTGGTGCGCAACGTCATCAAGCAATTGCCGCCGAGTGCTGAAAGCGTCGAGTGTGTGCCGGTGGTTCTGCTCAAGGGCAAGCTGTACCGCGTGACGCGTCTGGCGCCACTGGACTCCCCGCTACTCAACGCCGTCGTCACGTTCGGCGAGCGCCTGGAACGCCTGGCCCATCGCTTCTGGCAACTGCATCAGCGCCTCGACAACCGGTGCGAGAGCAAGCTGGCGCGACGTGCGCTGTACGTCGGCTATCGTCTGGCTTCGTTCGGTCTGTTCGGCATTGCGCTGCGGCTGGTCGAGCAGGTCAATCGCTATCAGTTGCCCCAGCGCTGCGAGCCTTTGCAACACCAGCCGGGCGATCAACTGGTGTTGCTGGATTCGTCCTGGCACTCGGACTTTTTCCTGCACGCCGAACGGCTCAAACAGCAAGGCATGGGCATCGTTGCGGTGATCTACGACTTGATTCCCCTGACCCACCCGCAGTTTTACGACACGCGGCTGGTGCAGGTTTTCAGCGAGTGGTTCGACTGGATCAGCCGCAACGCCGATGGCTATCTGGCGATTTCCGCCACGGTGCGTGATCAGGTGCGCGAAGAAGTGCAGCGCCGCCTCGGTTCGAGCCAGGCCGAAAAGCGCTGGTTCGACTATTTCCACCTCGGGTCCGAGCTGGATCTGCAGAGCGTCGATGCCGCTGTCGAGCCACGTCTGGAACGCTTGTTCGCAACGCCGGAGCCGGTGTTCCTGATGGTCAGTACCATCGAGCCACGCAAGAACCACGACTATCTGCTGGATGCTTTCGAGCGGGCCTGGGCAGAGGGTTCGCAGGCACGACTGTGCATCGCCGGACGCATCGGCTGGAAGTGCGACGCCCTGCTCGCCCGAGTGCGCAACCATGTCGAACTGAACCGGCGCCTCTTCATGTTCAACGACCTGAGCGACACCAGCCTTGAACATGCCTATGCCCACGCCAGTGCATTGGTGTTCCCCTCGTTCGTCGAAGGCTTCGGCCTGCCGCTGGTGGAAGCCATGCAGCGCGGATTGCCGGCGATGGGCAGCGACATTGCGGTGTTCCGCGAGATCGGTGGCGAGTTCATGGCCTACTTCGATCTGGAAGATCCGCAACGCCTCGCCGACCTGGTGACCGCGTTCGAGCGCAGCGGACAATTCCCCGCCGCCCGCGATGTAACCGACTGGCAATGGATCGGCTGGCGTGAAGCGAGCCAGCAACTGGCCGAACGCACCGCACGCCATGTGCTGCAAGCGCCTGCGGCGCAAGCGAGGTTCCATGCGCATAGCCCTTAACGCACGGATTCTCCAGGCACCGCGCACCGGGATCGGTCACTACGTCGCCGAACTGGTGAATGCCTTGCGCGTGGAAACCGATATCGACGTGGCACTGTTTCACGGCTGGGGCTGGAGTTCACAGTTGCCGGAAGCGGCGATGCCCGGTTACTCGCGCCTGACCCCGATGCTGCGCAAGATCCCCGGCGCCTATCAGGCCCGCCGCTGGCTGGAGCAGAAACGCTTCGATCAGGGCCGCACACCCGACATCGACCTGTACCACGAACCGAGCCTGTGGCCGCTGGCCTTCGACGGCCCGACCGTGATCACTCTGCACGACCTGACGCACCTGCATTTCCCGGATACTCAGCCGCAGGCTCGGCTCATGGAAATCGAGCGGCGACTGGCCGACGGCATCCGGCAGGCGCAAGTGATTCTGACCGACTCGCAAGCCATCGCTGACGAAGCCCAGCGCTATTTCGGCCTGCCCGCCGAGCGCTTCGTGGTGGCGCCACTGGGTGTCGCCGAGCGCTTTCATCCACGGGAGCCACAAGCCATCGACGCCGCGCTCAAAGCCCATGCCGTGGAGGCGCGGGAGTATTTCCTGTGTGTCGGCACCCTGGAGCCGCGCAAGAACCTGAGCCTGGCCCTGCGCGCGCACGCCCTATTACCCGAAACAACGCGCCAGCGTTTCCCGCTGCTGATCGTCGGCATGGCCGGCTGGCAGCGCGAACAGTTCAGCGATGAATTGCGTCAGGCCCTGGCCAGCGGTCACGTGTGCCTGCTCGGCTACTTGCCGGATGAGCAGGTCGCGCAATTGCTGGCCGGTGCTCGGGCGCTGGTTTTTCCTTCGTTGTACGAAGGTTTCGGCCTGCCGGTGCTGGAAGCGATGGCCAGTGGCACGCCCGTGGTGGTCACCCGCTCTTCGGCGATGCCGGAAGTCGCGGGCGCCGCCGGCAACTATATTGAAGCTGACGATGCAGAAGGCTTGCGCGATGCGCTGAGCCGCCTGATCGATGATCGAGTGCATTGGCAGGCATGCCGAGAAGCCGGATTGCAGCAGGCACGGCTTTTTTCCTGGAAGCGTTGCGCGCAGGCCACGGCCGGCGCCTACCGCCAGGCTTTGGGAGGTTGAATGCGAGTTCTTCATTTTTTCAAGACGTACCTGCCTGACTCGGTCGGCGGCATCGAGCAAGTAATCTTCCAGCTCTGCGAAAGCGGCGCCCAGCACGGTATCGAAGGCCAGGTGCTGACCCTCAGCGCCAATCCCGAGCCTGCGGTGCTGCAACTGGGCCAGCATGAAGTGCATCGTGCCAGGCTCGACATCCAGTTCGCCTCCACCGGGTTTTCCTGGAGCGTGTTCAAACAGTTTCGCGAACTGGCCGCCGAAGCCGACGTGATCAACTATCACTTCCCGTGGCCGTTCATGGACCTGGTGCATTTCGCCAGCGGCATGAACAAACCGAGTGTGGTGACCTACCACTCGGACATCATTCGCCAGAAGAACCTGCTCAAACTCTATCGCCCGCTGATGAATCGTTTCCTCGCCAGCGCCGACCGGATAGTCGCGGCCTCGCCGAACTACCTGCACACCAGCGATGTGTTGCAGCAGTTCCAGGACAAGACCCGGGTCATTCCCTACGGCTTGAACAAGGCCGGTTATCCACAGCCCGACGTCGAGCGCATGAACCGCTGGCGCCAGCAACTTGGGGATAAGTTTTTCCTGTTCGTCGGGGTGATGCGCTACTACAAGGGCCTGCACATCCTGCTCGACGCCTTGAAAGACGTGGACTACCCGGTGGTGATCGTCGGTGCCGGCCCGCTGGAGCAGGAACTGCACGCTCAGGCTGCTGCGCTGGGGCTGCGCAATATCCATTTCCTCGGGCGCCTGAGCGATGAAGACAAGGTCGCCCTGCTGCAGTTGAGCTACGCCATCGTCTTCCCGTCGCACCTGCGCTCGGAAGCGTTCGGCATTTCGCTGCTGGAAGGCGCGATGTACGGCAAGCCGATGATCTCCAGCGAGATCGGCACCGGCACCAGCTACATCAATATCCACAACGAAACCGGGCTGGTGGTGCCACCGAGTCATCCACAGGCGTTTCGCGAAGCGATGCGCACCCTGTGGGAAAACCCGACCCGCGCCGCCGAAATGGGCGTCAAGGCTGAAGCCCGTTACCGGCAGTTATTCACAGCCGACGAAATGGGCCGCAAGTGGACGGAGCTGTATCAGGAATTGCTGGAGGAAAAGGCGCTGTCCTACGCCTGATCCTCTACAGATCCAGCACCAACGGCTGGGCACTTTGCGCCGGCACCGCACAGCAGATCAGTACCTGCCCCTCCTCCGGTACTTCGGCCGGGGGCTGTGGATAATTCACTGCGCCGCTGATCAGCCGCGTCTTGCAGGTGCCGCATGATCCCCCGCGACAGCTGAACTCCGGGCGCAGGCCACGGCTTTCCGCCAGCTCCAGCAAACTGCCACCGTCAGGCTGCCATCGTGCTTCCTTGGCCGAACGCTCGAAGACCACCGGCACCGAGGTGGTGGCGGCCGGCAATTGTTCGATCACGATGGCGTCCGGATCGGCCTGCCGCTTGAGGGTCGAAGGGCCGAAGGTTTCGGCGTGGATCTGGTCGTCGCGCACGTCCAGCTCGCGCAGGGTGTCGTAAAGCCCCTGGGTAAAACCGCCGGGGCCGCAGAGCACAAAGTCGATCTGGTCGAAATCTTCGACGTCCAGCAGATTCCTCAGCAATGAACCGTCGATGCGCCCGTGCAGGTCGTAACCCTCGCCTTCTACCAGATCGGGCTCGGGCTGACTGAGCAGGCGCAATACCCGCACCGCATCGCCGGCGTCCTCCAGCAAGCGGTCCAGCTCGGCGCGAAACGGTTGATCGGCAAGGCTGCGAGAACTCTGGATCAGCCAGGTCGGACGAATCCTCCGGGTGCGCAGCCCCTGATACACCACCTCACGCAGCATCGACAGCAACGGCGTGATACCGACTCCGGCCGCCAGCAGCACCAAGGGCCGACGCTCCAGCGGCGCCACGGTGAAATGTCCTTGAGGCGAGCGCGCCTCCAGCACATCACCGACACGCACCTGATCGTGCAGATGCGTTGATATCCGCCCTTCACGCTTAACACTGATCCGAAAGAAATCATCCGACGGCGCACCCGACAGGCTGTAGGTGCGAATGAACACCTCACCATCGAGGGTGAAACGCAGCGGCAAATGTTGACCGGCCTGAAACACCGGCAGACCGGCACCGTCCACGGGTTCGAGATAAAACGAACGGATGTGACGGCTCTGCGCTTCGATCCGCGCTACCCGCAACGGCCGCCAGCTGTCACCGAGGGCCTGGGCCTGCAAACGTGCATCGGCCTGGGCCCAGGTGCCGGTCAGCAGACTGGTCGGCGACATGCCGTCGAAGCGCCAGCGCAGGGCCAACGCAGCCGGACGTCGTACCGCTTTTTCCACCTCGAACGTCCACAACCGTTCGGCCCCCTGGAAGGCTGCGATCTGCGGCCCTTCAAGAATGACCTCGGTGCGGCCGCTGAGCTGCAACAGGTCGCCTGTGGAAAAGTCGATGAACAGCAAGCCGGCCCGAGGGTTGAGCAGCAGATTGCCAAGGGTGTTGAAGTGCAGATTGCCGGCAAAGTCCGGGATGGTCAGGCGGTTGCCTTCCACCCGCACGAAACCCGCCTGGCCGCCACGGTGGGAAACATCCACCGAACGCTCGCCGTCGACATCGACATAACTGGCGACGAAAAAGGTGTCGGCCGTTTCGATCAGCGCGACCGCCGCGTCATCGAGCCCGTCGAAGTGGTCGGCCCGCCGGGTCTGCGGATCCGTCAGCGGCACCCGTTGGAACTGGCGCAACTGAATGTACTGCGGGCAGTTGCCGAACGACTGATCGACCGTCAAGTCGAAGCCACTCGCACCCAGATTGCCGATGTGACCATTGAGACGATTGCGCCGACGGGTGTGCAATTCGATACCAAGCAGGCCAATCGCCGCGCCGGCCTGCAACTGCGCCGGATCATCGGCTGCGGGCAAACTGTCGAAATGCAATTGTGTGGGCTCGGGAGAGTGCGCGAAACCCGGCTCGCCCTCCAGCACACTGGCCCACGGACGGCCATCGGCATCCACCGCGCCGTACAACATGAACGGCAATTGCTGATAGAACTGACGGTGCTGATCCGGCATCCAGGTGCGAATCACCTTGCGACCGAATTCCTCCATGCGCTCGGCAACACCGACCTGCGCTTGCAGTTCTCGCTCGCCGGCGTGCCAGGGTGAACGTTCCATGACGACCTCTCCCCCACGCCAGCGGCGCAGTCTGGATGATGAACCTCAGGCGCTGGTTTGCAGACCGGCGACGGTACGTGGCATGCCGACGAAACCGGGCAACGCTTCAACCCGTTCCAGCCAGGCGCGAACATTGGCGTAGTCGTCCAGCGACACATTGCCTTCCGGCGCATGGGCGATATAGCTGTAGGCCGAGACGTCGGCAATGGTGGGCTCGCTGCCGACCAGGAACGGAGTCTTGCCCAGTTCCAGATCCATCACTTTGAGCAGGTTGTGTGCACGGGTGATCGCTTCATCAGCGTTGAGTTTCGCCCCGAACACCGTCACCAGCCGCGCCGCTGCCGGGCCAAAGGCAATCGGCCCGGCCGCCGCCGACAACCAGCGCTGGACACGCGCCGCACCGACCGGATCGCTCGGCAACCAGCGACCGTTGCCGTATTTCTGCGCCAGATACACCAGGATCGCGTTGGAATCGGCCAGCACCACGCCGTTGTCATCAATGGCCGGTACTTGCCCGAAGCTGTTGATCGCCAGATATTCAGGTTGTTTGTGCTCGCCCTTGGCCAGATCGACGAAGATCAGTTCGGTCGGCAGTTGCAGCAGGGACAACATCAGCTCGACCCGATGGGCATGGCCGGAACGCGGGAAGTTGTAGAGTTTGATCGCTTGCATGGTCGACTCCGCAGGGCGTTTTGGCCGCCCGGAATGGGCGACAACCTTGGTAGCCATCTTCCACCTATCGCGAAAACAACAGAATCACCAGCAAACGCAATCCATTATTTCTCTGGATGAAATAACGCAGCATTCTTCAGGGCCGGATGCTCACGCAATGCGTTCACGGTGTAATCGACAAAACTGCGCACCCGGGCCGGCGCCTTTCTTCCGCCCTGATACACCACATGGATCGGCAGCGGCGGTAACTCGTACTCGGCAAGGACGATTTCCAGCTCACCGGAAGCGATCTTGCTCGCGACCTGGTAAGACAGCACCCGGGTCAATCCAAGCCCCAGGCAAGCGGCCGCAATCGCAGCCTGATTGGCGGTGACCACCAGCCGAGGCTCAGGCCTGACGCTCAAGGGTTCACCGTCTTCCAGGAACGGCCAACTGCGCAGTTGGCCGATCGCTGAAGTCGCCACCACCGGCACGCCCGCCAGTGCCTGCGGATGGGTCGGCCGGCCGTGAACAGCAAAATACCCCGGCGAGCCGCAGATCACCCGGCGCACCTCACCGACCCGAATCGCATGCTGGTTGCTGTCCGGCAAATCGCCGATGCGGATCGCCACATCCACGCCTTCCTCGACCATGCTCACCACCCGATCCAGCAGCAAGGCGTTGATGGAAACGTCCGGGTACTGCGTCAGATAACCCGCCATCACTGGTGTGACAAACAGCTCGCCGAACAACACCGGCGCGGTCACCGTCAATTGCCCACGAGGCTGGGCGTGGCTGCCGGCGGCGGAGTCTTCCGCTTCCTGCACCTCGGCAAGAATCCTCCGACAGTCTTCCAGGTAACGCAGGCCCGCCTCGCTCAGGTGCACGCTGCGGGTGGTGCGGATCAGCAATTGCGTGCCGATCCGCTGCTCCAGCGCCGCCACCGCCCGGGTGACGCTGGCCGCCGACAGACCCAAGCGCCGCGCCGCCGCGGAAAAGCCCTGTTCCTGAGCAACAGCCGCGAATACCTGCATTTCCTGAAAGCGATCCATGGTGTCCCCGAAGTGGATGAAAAACCGCCTCGCATTATAGGCAGCACCCGCTCATCAACGGGCGAGGCGAACGACCGCCGATCCAGAATTGATATTTTTATTTTCAGTTATCTTGATGAATGATTTATTTCGTGTCATTTATAGCCTCGCCGATCACAGGAATGATCCAGCGCGCCACCCCGGATGGCGGGCACCTGTTTTCCTAACGCCCTCCCAGGAGTCGACAAAATGAACAAGACAGAACTTCTAGGTGCTCTGGCGCTGTGCGCATTCAGCTTCTTGGCCCATGCCGATGAAGACAGCCTGCGTATCGGTATCGAAGCCGCCTACCCTCCCTTTTCCTACAAAACGCCGGAAGGCAATGTCAGCGGCTTCGACTACGACATCGGCAACGCCTTGTGCGAAGAAATGAAGGTCAAGTGCGAGTGGGTGATTCAGGAGTTCGACGGCATGATTCCGTCGCTCAAGGTGCGCAAGATCGACGCCGTGCTGTCGTCGATGTCGATCACCGAAGACCGGATGAAGTCGGTCGACTTCAGCAAAAAGTACTACCACACGCCGGGCAAGTTCGCGATGAAGGCCGGCAACGTGATCAACGATCCGCTGGTGGACCTCAAGGGCAAGAAACTCGGCGTGCAACGCTCTTCGACCTATGACCGGTTCGCCACCGAGCAACTGGAGAAGGCCGGGGTCGTCGTGGTGCGTTACGGCTCACAGAACGAAGCCTTTCTCGACCTCGCCTCGGGTCGCCTGGACGCCACCCTCGCCGACATCGTCAACACCGACGAAAGCTTCATCAAGACACCGGCCGGACAAGGTTTTGCACTGACCGGGCCGGACATCAACGACCCGAAATACTTCGGTCGCGGCGCCGGGATCGCGGTGCGCAAGGGTGACGTCGCCAATGCTGCGCGCCTGAACGCGGCCATCGACGCCATCCGCGCCAACGGCAAATACCAGCAAGTGATGGGCAAGTATTTCGCCTTCGATATCTACGGCGAATAAACCGTCGCCTCCGCTCGGCGCCGGCCCGTTGCGGGCGCCCTTCGGCCTTGTCTTGCGCGCCTTCGGGCGCTCGCTTGAGGAACTTCATCATGCTCCATGGCTACGGATCGAGCATTCTCGATGGTGCCTGGCTGACCATCAACCTGGCCCTGACCTCCATGTCCCTGGCCATCGCCCTGGGCCTGATCGGCGCGGCGTTTCGCCTGTCACCACTGAAATGGCTGGCCATGCTCGGGGAAGGCTACACCAACCTGATTCGCGGCATTCCCGATCTGGTGCTGATCCTGCTGATCTTCTATGGCGGCCAGGATCTGGTGAACCGCATCGCGCTGGCGTGCGGTTACACCCGTTACATCGACATTAACCCGTTCATCGCGGGCGTCTGCACCATGGGCTTCATTTTTGGCGCCTACCTCTCGGAAACCTTTCGCGGTGCCTTCATGGCCATCCCCAAAGGTCAGGCGGAAGCCGGTGCGGCCTACGGCATGCGCGGCGCGCAAGTGTTCTGGCGGATTCTGGTGCCACAGATGATTCGCTTCGCCATTCCGGGGTTCACCAACAACTGGTTGGTACTGACCAAATCCACCGCGCTGATTTCGGTCATCGGCCTGCAGGACATGATGTTCAAGGCCAAGAACGCCGCCGACGCCACCCACGAGCCGTTCACGTTTTTCATCGCGGTGGCGGCGCTGTACCTGATGCTCACCAGCCTGTCGCTGCTGGTGCTGCGCGCCCTGGAAAAACACTATTCGGTCGGCATCAAAGCCGCCGAGTTGTGAGGAGAACCTGCCGATGATGCTCGACTACAACCTGATCTGGGAAAACCTGCCGCTGTATCTCGACGGCGCCTTGTTGACCCTCAAGGTCCTGCTGATTTCCCTGAGCCTGGGGCTGGTCCTGGCGGTTCCGCTGGCGCTGATGCGGGTATCGCGCTCGCCGCTGCTCAGCTTCCCCGCGTGGCTCTACACCTACGTGATTCGCGGCACGCCGATGCTGGTGCAACTGTTCCTGATCTATTACGGCCTGGCGCAGTTCGAATCGGTGCGCCAAAGCGTGCTCTGGCCTTACCTCTCCAGCGCCACGTTCTGTGCCTGCCTGGCGTTCGCCATCAATACCAGTGCCTACAGCGCGGAATTGCTGGCGGGCAGCCTGAAGTCCACATCCCACGGCGAAATCGAAGCCGCCCGGGCGATGGGCATGTCCCGCCTGACCCTGTACCGGCGCATTCTGCTGCCCTCAGCGCTGCGCCGGGCACTGCCGCAGTACAGCAACGAAGTGTTGATGATGCTGCAAACCACCAGCCTGGCTTCCATCGTCACGCTGGTGGATATCACCGGCGCGGCGCGAACGGTGAGCTCACGGTTCTATATGCCGTTCGAAGCCTTCATCACCGCCGGCCTCGTCTACCTCGCCCTGACTTTCATTCTGGTGCGCCTGTTCAAGCTGGCCGAACGCCGCTGGCTGGCCTACCTGGCACCGCGCAAGCACTAAGGAGCTGACATGGAAAAGATTCAATACCTGTTGCCGTGGAGCGCTTCGGGCACCGAACGGACACTGTCGGTGTTCCAGTTTGGAGCCGGCCCGCGCAAGGCGTACATCCAGGCCTCCCTGCATGCCGACGAGCTGCCGGGCATGCGCGTGGCCGTCGAGCTCAAGCGCTGCCTGCTGGAACTGGAAGCACAGGGTCGCCTGAACGGGGTGATCGAACTGGTGCCGATGGCCAACCCGATCGGCATCGCCCAGATGTTCCAGGCCACCCATCAAGGTCGCTTCGAGTTCGCCAGCGGCAAAAACTTCAATCGCGACTTCCCGGAGCTGGCCGAAGCGGTGGCGCCGTTGCTCAAAGGCCGCTTGGGCGATGACGCCGACGCCAACGTCGCGCTGATCCGCCGCGCCTTGATCGACACCCTCACCGACATGCCGCCACCGACCTCGGAACTCGATGGCCTGCGTCGCCTCTTGCTGCAACATGCCTGTGACGCCGATGTGGTGCTGGACCTGCACTGCGATTTCGAGTCGGTGATGTTGCTCTACACCATGCCGCAACACTGGGGACGCCTGCATTCACTGGCTGCACGCCTCGGTGCCGAGGTCACGTTGCTGGCCGAAGATGCCGGCGGCAGCGCTTTCGACGAGGCTTGCGCGGTGCCGTGGCTGCGCCTGACCGAGCTGTTCCCGGAAGCCAACATTCCCTTGGCCTGCGCGGCGACCACCATCGAATTGCGCGGCATGGCCGACACCGAACGCGAGCAATGCACTCACAGTGCGCAGGCGATTCTCGGCTACCTCGCCGAACAGGGATTGATCAGCGGTGAATGGCCGCCAGCGCCGTCGAGTCGTTGCGAAGCGATGCCGTTCGCCGGCGCGCAATACGCCTGTGCGCCGCACCCGGGCGTGGTCAGTTTCCTGCAACCGCTGGGCGCGCGGGTCAAGGTCGGCGATCCGCTGTTCGAAGTCCATGACCCGCTCAACGACCGCCACAGCATCGTCCGCGCCTGCACCGACGGCGTGCTCTATGCCCGCGAACGCCTGCGCTTTGCCCAGCCCGGTCTGTGGCTGGCCAAGGTTGCCGGTTTCACCCCTATTCGCCAAGGCCGCTTGCTCAGCGACTGATGCCAGAGAGTTCACACCATGTACAAACTTGAAATTCAGGACCTGCACAAAAGCTACGGCGCCCACCAGGTGCTCAAGGGCGTGTCCCTGCAGGCCCAGGCCGGTGACGTGATCAGCATCATTGGCTCCAGCGGGTCGGGCAAAAGCACCTTCCTGCGTTGCATCAACCTGCTGGAACAACCCAACGCCGGCAGCATCGTCCTCAATGGCGAGCCACTGAAACTGGTGGCCAACAAGCTCGGCGGGCTCAAGGCCGCCGAACCTCGACAGTTACAACGCATGCGTTCACGGCTGTCGATGGTGTTTCAGCATTTCAATCTGTGGTCGCACATGAGCGCTCTGGAAAATGTCATGGAGGCTCCGGTGCATGTACTGGGCGTGGGCAAGAAAGAGGCCCGGGAAAAGGCCGAGCACTACTTGAACAAAGTCGGCGTGGCGCATCGCAAGGATGCCTGGCCCGCCCACATGTCGGGTGGCGAACAACAGCGCGTGGCGATTGCCCGTGCGCTGGCGATGGAACCGGAGGTGATGCTGTTCGACGAGCCCACTTCGGCGCTCGATCCCGAACTGGTGGGCGAAGTGCTCAAGGTCATGCAGGACCTCGCCCAGGAAGGCCGCACCATGGTGGTCGTGACCCACGAAATGGGCTTCGCCCGCGAGATTTCCAATCAACTGGTGTTCCTGCACAAGGGGCGGGTCGAGGAGCGCGGAGATCCGCGTGAAGTACTGGTCAATCCGCAGTCCGAACGCCTGCAGCAGTTTCTCGCCGGGAGCCTGAAGTAAGCCCGTCCGCCTCGCTCGGCGTTGTCCTGCAACGGTTGGCTTCGGATACACTCCAGCCAACCTTGTCAGGCGCAGCCCTTCTCTCACTTTCAGGAACTGTTGATCCGGATATGCCCAGCCCATCGAAAGACACTACGGTCTACGCCGCACCGGTCATGCGCAAACTGGCGGAAATCGTTGCCGATTTGCCGCCGTCGCTGCGCAAGGTGGCTGACTTCATCCTGCGTCATCCGCTGAAAGCCGCGACGCTGACGATCGAAGAAATGGCCCACGAAACATCGACCTCGCCCGCCGCCGTCAACCGACTGGCCAAGGCGATGGACCTCGGTGGCTACATGGGCATGAGGGCTGAACTGGTAGCGACGTTGCAGCAGATGGTGTCGCCGGTCGACAAGCTGCGTAATGAACTGGCTCATCGTCCGGGCGGGGCGTTCGGCCTGCATGAACAGATCGAGAGCGCCAGCAGCAACCTGGCCACTACGGCGACCAACAACCACGCCGAAGCCTTCGAAGCGTTCGTCACCCGGCTGACCACCGCGCGCAAGATCTACATCCTCGGGTTCGGCAACAGCGTCTACTTCGCCGGCCTCGCCGCCTCGACCCTGATGCCTTTCTGCGCCGACGCCACCGCCATCAGCATGGAGGGCGGCAACGAAAACGCCGCGTACCGACTGGCCGCGATCACTGATCAGGATGTGTTGCTGGCGATCTCCCTGCCGCGTTATTCCCTGGATACGCTGCAACTGGCCCGATTCGCCAACGAACGCGGCGCGTCGGTACTGGCCATCACCGACTCACCGGCCTCACCGCTCACCGGTATTGCCGAGCATGTGTTGTTTGCGCCTTGCGATCATCCGGTGCTGACCAGCTCCAATGTGGCCATGCTGGCGTTGATCGAAGGACTGGTGGCGGGCGTGATGGCGCGCAACAAGGAAGCGGTCAAACTGGCGACCGAGCTGACCGAAAGCGTGATGTCTTACCTGCACATCCCCAACGGCAGCAAAACGCCGAAGAAGTGATGCGTGAAGGGGACGCCGGCCAATCCCGGACGCCCCTTCGATCAGATCAAGACTGAGAAACCGGCTGATCGCTGGTCACCCGCGCAGCCTGCCCGGCCGCCGGTTTGACCCAAGTCAGATACGCCAGCACCAGCAACCCGATCCAGACCACGCCGACGATCAACGCCGCCTGGGTGTCCGGGAAGTAACCCAGCACGCCGAACACGAACAGCATGAAGGCAATCGCAGCCATCGGTGCGTACGGCCAGAACGGTACCGGGAATTTCAGTTGCGCCACCTGCTCGGCCGTCATGGAACGACGCATGGCCACCTGAGTGAACAGAATCATCAGCCAGACCCACACCGTGGCGAAGGTCGCGATGGAAGCGATCAGCAGGAACACGTTTTCCGGGATCAGGTAGTTCAGCAACACGCCCAGCAGCAGCGCGCAGCTCATCACAATCACCGTCAGCCACGGCACGCCATTGCGCGACAGGCGAGCAAAGCCTTTCGGCGCATGCCCTTGCTGCGCCAGGCCATACATCATGCGGCCCGCACCGAAGATGTCGCTGTTGATGGCCGACACCGCCGCCGAGATCACCACGATGTTCAGAATGGTGGCCGCCGAGCTGATGCCCAGGTGGTCAAAAATCTGCACGAACGGGCTGCCCTGGCTGCCAATCTGCTGCCACGGGAAGATCGACATCAGCACCAGCATCGTCAGCACGTAGAACAGCAGAATGCGCAGCGGAACGGCGTTGATCGCCTTGGGCAACACTCGGTGCGGGTCCTTGGCTTCACCGGCGGTCACACCGATGATTTCGATACCGCCAAAGGCAAACATCACCACCGCAAACGAGGCGATCAGGCCGCCCACGCCATTGGGCATGAAGCCACCCTGGGTCCACAGATTGCTGATATCGGTCGCCTGACCAGGGGCCGTGCTGATGCCGAACAACATGATGCCGAAGCCGCCGAGAATCATCGCGACGATGGCCGCGACCTTGAGCAACGACAGCCAGAACTCCATTTCACCGAAGACTTTGACGTTGCACAGGTTCAGCCCGCCGACCACCGAAACGATGCCCAGCACCCAGATCCAGCGCGAGACTTCCGGAAACCAGAACCCCATGTAGATGCCGAACGCCGTCACATCGGCCATGCCGACGATGACCATTTCGAACGCGTAGGTCCAACCGAGGATGAAGCCCGCCATCGGGCCGAGATAGGTGCTCGCGTAATGCCCGAACGAGCCGGCGACCGGGTTGTGCACCGCCATCTCGCCCAGGGCGCGCATGACCATGAACACCGCCGCGCCACCGATCAGGTAAGCGAGCAGAACCGCAGGGCCGGCCATCTGGATGGCCGAGGCAGAACCGTAGAACAGCCCGGTACCGATCGCCGATCCCAGGGCCATGAAGCGAATGTGTCGGGCCGAAAGCCCGCGTTTCAAACCTTTTGCTGGCTGCTGCATTTTTCGTCCTTATTTATTTTTATTCGACGCAAAAATCGAAACGCCAACAGGCCGGCCTCCACGCAGTGTGGAAGACAGCCTGTTGGCGATGGGGCACTTACAGACTCGGCAGCAGGTTCGCTGGAACCAACTCATTCAGAGTCCGCGAAGCCAGCAGCTCGGTCGCCGCATTGATATCCGGCGCAAAGAAGCGGTCCTTCTCATAGAACGGTACTTCGCGACGCAGAATCGAACGGGCCTTTTCCAGTTTGCTCGAGGTCTTCAGGCCGTTGCGCAGGTCCAGACCTTGGGCTGCCGCCAGCCATTCCACGGCGAGAATGCCGCGGGTGTTCTCGGCCATTTCCCACAGACGCTTGCCGGCAGCCGGGGCCATCGACACATGGTCTTCCTGGTTGGCGGAAGTCGGCAGACTGTCCACCGAATGCGGATGGGCCAGCGCCTTGTTCTCGCTGGCCAGTGCGGCCGCAGTCACCTGAGCGATCATGAAGCCGGAGTTCACGCCACCGTTGGCCACCAGGAATGGCGGCAGTTGCGACATGTGTTTGTCCATCATCAGCGAGATACGACGTTCGCTCAGGGAGCCGATTTCAGCGATGGCCAGCGCCATGTTGTCAGCAGCCATGGCCACCGGTTCAGCGTGGAAGTTGCCACCAGAAATCACATCGCCTTCAGCCGCAAACACCAACGGGTTGTCGGACACGGCGTTGGCTTCGATCACCAGCACTTCGGCGGCCTGACGGAACTGAGTCAGGCAGGCGCCCATGACTTGCGGCTGGCAGCGCAGCGAGTACGGATCCTGAACCTTTTCACAGTTCTGGTGCGAGTCGGAGACTTCACTGCGCTCACCGAGCAGATCGCGGTAAGCGGCGGCGGTGTCGATCTGGC